>JAALLE010000103.1 GCA_011087605.1 Hyphomicrobiales bacterium | reverse complement strand
CGTCTGATGGGCCGTCTATAAAAGCATCAGGTTGGGGTAGCTGGGTAGTTACTTTTTAAGACTGATAAAACTCTGCGCTATGCAACTGTAATATTGGGAGGAGCCAGGTCTTTTGTCGCAATTCCGATGATGGCGGCCGACAAGTTGGTCGGTGCTTTCACGATTTACCGACAACAGGTCCGTCCGTTTAATGATTCCAGTACCTTGCTTGCTCAAATGTTTGCAGACCAAAGCGTCATTGCCCTGGAGACGGCTCGATTGTTGAGCGTTGAGCGCGCTGCGGGTATTGTTACGAGGGGTGAATTTGGCAATCCTGACTAAAACCAGACTGGAGTTTGGTGCCAATATTGCCAACTCCCCATACTCATATTAATTAGTGAAACAGGGCCAGCATATGCCCTGGTATCCCATTGGAATCACGAGTCGCAGGGTTCACCAGTAGCCAAATCCAGTTTCATTCGAACTTCTACAGGAGTGCCTCCTTCGTCCAGCGATCGATTATCCATCTTGAAACCAACGGATTTATAAAGAGCGATGGCTTCGTGATGGCGAGGTAGTGCACTCAAAATCATGGCCCTGAAGCCCATGGATTTGGCCCGTTCTTTGAGGCGTTCGACAAGAGAGCGGCCAACACCGAGGCCGCGCCCAGATGGCCTGACGTACATTCTGTTCATTTCACAGATATCGCCGCCGAGGTCCTTCAACATAAGAATGCCAATCGGTGAATTCTCGTAAACCGCTAGCAGGCACTCCCCCTTGGGAGGATTGTAGAACTCCAGTACCCGTCGTATTTGTTCGTCAAAATTCTGGTGGGCCAGATAAGTATCAATTTCCATGCCCATTTCTGGATAGCGATCTCTCAACCACTCAATAAACTCGTAGGCCATCTCGTAGACGGAATCTGCTTCGCTCTGGGTTCTTACCAGATTGATCTCCACCATTTCGCTTCTACTCCCCTGGTAAAATACGAACTGTAACAATCCGCAGTATTAAACAAGAGCTTGGTTGGCCGTTGGTCAATACTGCATCGCTTCTGTGGATAACCTATTACGATCGCTTAATAATCTTCAGACTGGATCTTGGATAGCGTCGGATCAGGCAAGCGAGTGTTTGACGTACATCCCCTACTAGTGACCCCACCCCATCAACGGACAAACGCGTGCCATATGGCTACGTAGCCGGGTTTCGAAGGAGCTGGCGGGACACATTCGAAAAAATGCGGCGACGCAGAGGAGCCATTCGTCAAAACCGCAACGAATGATCGCAAGGAGCCCTTTGCTGAATGAAATGCATCAATCCCATTCAGTCATAATGCGACCACCAACTTGCACCACAAGAGCAGTATTCTGATCATCTGTTTCGGGATGGTGCCTATTTCACATTTAAGCAGCAAATGCCGTTTATGGCTTTTCGTGTTAATCCCCGATCGGTTTTGGACTTGTGTCTTCGGTCAGAGGAACAAGCGAAGTCCGAATCCGACGCAAATTTTCTCGGACCTGTTCGGGACGTTTGCGGGCGGCTCCCGCTGCCAACACATCGACTATTGCTGTAAAGACAAGGCGGGACGCGCTGGGCTTATATATGTCCTGGTCTTCTGGAATTTCGATTTCTATCGAAGTGTTTGTTGCGATTGCCAGTTTTGAACCGCGTTTTGTCAAACTGATGGTTTGTGCACCGTATTGATGCGCAATGTTAACCGAGTCGAGAAGTTCGGCGGGGGTGCCGCTTGATGAGATAGCAAACACCACGTCGCCTTGTTTCAAGGTCGATGCCAGCATTCGCTGCAGATAACCGTCCGAGTGGGCTTCTGCAGGAATGCCCAGCCTGAAAAATCGGTTTGCACCTTCGCGAGCGACGTTGGAGGAACCACCTCCCACACCGAACAGCAGGATGCGTTTTGCGCCAGCCAGCATGTCAATGGCTTCAGCAATGGCATCACTTTCCAGCTGACCACGGGCAATGTTCAGCGTGTCGATCAAAGTGCTGAACACCTGGGTGACCAGTTGACTGGATTCGGAATCGTCGCTGCCCGTTGTGTCCATATATTGCAGGCTCACCGCAACTGCCTGAGCCAGGTGAATTTTGAAATCTTTAAAACCGTCACAACCCAGGGTTTGGCAAAAACGATTGACTGTAGCGTCCGACACATTTGACGCATCAGCGATTTCATTTTGGCGCATGTGTGAAATTGAACTTAGGTTGGCCGATACAAAATCGGCAACCCGCTGCTCGCGTTTCGGAAATGAACCATCATGCTTTTTGAGCTCGGAGATGATGTCGACAAATTTTACCACTCGGTTTCCTTTTCACAGTTCGGTCCCGGTAGTCATTGAGGTTTGTAAGCAATGACATCCATTTCGACTTTGGCATCGACCATCAGAGCAGACTGCACGGTGGAGCGCGCTGGCGGATGATCGATAAAGTACTTTTCAAAGACGCCGTTAAAACTGGAAAAGTCGCGGGGATCGTCCAACCAGACATTAACTTTTACGACGTGTTCAAGGCCACAATCGGCAATCTCTAGCACCTCAATGATGTTTTTCATCACCTGCTCGGTTTGAGCAACGATGCCGCCTGTAATAATTTCACCACCGATCGCTGGCACCTGTCCAGAGACGTAAACAAAGTCTCCTGCTCGTACTGCTTTGGCAAATGGACGTTGCTGGCCTCCTGCCGCCAGATCGGCAGTTTCCATACGCAATATCCCAGATTCTTCATGGTCATTAGTCATAGGTTTCTATCCATTTTGTAAGTTTTTTTCATAATTATCGCCTATTTAGCAAGTTATTGCAGGGATTGTTGACATAAATTGAGTCATATGTAAATTTCTTTCACATTGGTGCATAGAGAATCTAGCACTCACATCCAATTGGGAGGAAGACTGATGAAAATAAATAAGGTTTGGAAATCGACACTAGCGATGGGCTTTGCGCTGACGCTGTCCGGTGCTGCATTTGCAGAAGGAACGTTCCGCTATGCCACAGTTGGCGAGCCACCCAGTCTCGATCAGCATGTGATAACATCGGATCTGGCGACAACTATTGCTCATCACATGTTCGAAGGGTTGTATACATTCAACGCTTCAAACGCACCTGTTCCTTTGCTGGCAGCGGGCGACAGTTTGGAGGATGGTGGCAAGACCATCAAAATCGATCTACGCAAGGACGTAAAGTTTCACAACGGCCAGGCTATGACGTCGGCTGATGTTGTTGCCTCGCTCAATCGCTGGGGCGAATTTGGTTCACGTGGCGGTCTGTTGTTCTCAAATGTTGAGAGCCTTACTGCAAGCGGCGACCATCAAATTACCATCAAGTTGAAAGCACCGTTTGGCCCTTGGAAAAACCTGATGGCCTTTATCAATGGTGGCCCGGCAATTTATCCCGCATCGGTGATGAATGGTGCAACCAAAGAGCCGCTTGACCCCAAAGAGTATATTGGAACCGGTCCTTATCAGTTTGGTGAGTGGCTGCCAAACCGTCATGTGGAACTCGTCAGGAACGATGCTTACACTTCCGCCGCAGGAGCAGCTGATGGATATGGTGGCGAACGCAAAGCTGAATTTGATGCACTGCGTTTCATCCCCGTTTCGGATGTTGGTACTAGAGTCAGTGGAATTCGGGCAGGCGACTATGATTATGCCGAAAGCATTCCCGGTGATTTGTTTGCAGATCTGGACGGCGATGCCAATGTCACGACAATCTTGAATGGCGGTCCGATTTTTGGTCTTGCGTTCATGAATTCCAAACATGGCCCCTTGAAAGAAAACTTCAAATTACGTCGAGCCATCCAAACTGCGATCAATAAAACACCGGCCTTGCAGGTTGCAATTGGTCCTGAAAAGCTTTGGGCGGCAAACGGTTCCTTCCTGCCAAAAGGCAATGTTTGGCACACCGAGGCCGGCACTGCAAACTTTAGCAAGGGCGATGCCGAAGCCGCAAAGGCGCTCGCAAAGGAAGCCGGTTATGCTGGTGACCCGATCAAGGTAATGGTGTCGACCAATTATCCATTCCATTACGACACCGCCATAGTTTACACCAAGCAATTGGCGCAGGCTGGATTCAACATCGACCTCCAGGTGTATGACTGGGCAACTTTGATCAAGAAACGCGCACAGCCAGACCAGTGGGATATTTTCTTCACCCACCACGGTTTCGTTCCTGATCCAATTTTGATCTCGGTGATGAATGACAACTATCCAGGTTGGTGGGCAACACCAGAAAAGGCGGCCCTGAAAGCCAAATTTACTGCCAGTGCCGACCCTGAAGAACGGAAAAAAATCTGGAGCGACATTCAGGCGCTGATCTATGAACAGGTTCCGACCATGAAAACCGGTGATGTATACACATACAATATTGCCTCACCGAAGGTGAAGGGATTGGGATCATCAACGCTGATATGGCCAGCCTTCTGGAACGTCAGTAAGTAGAAAAATATCCTCCCGGAGTGTACTTCCCGACCTTGACGGCAATGCGCCCGACGGGTCGGGAAGAATTTCAACCTCGACTATCTACCAACAGGAAACGTGATCATGCTCGCCTATACATTGCGCAGACTCATTGCTTTCGTTCCCACGCTGCTGGCGGCATCCGCATTGGTCTTTCTGTTCATTCACCTGATACCGGGCGATCCAGCTTCAATATTGCTGGGCGATACAGCGACCCCAGAAGAGATTGCTGCACTTAACCAGCAGTTAGGTTTCAATGAGCCAATTTATGTTCAGTATTTCCTTTGGCTCGGGAATGTATTGCAAGGTGACTTTGGAACGTCGGTATTCTTTCGTCAGCCCGTTCTGTCCGTGATCGCAGATGGTGCAGAGACCAGCATTTGGTTGGCCACAATGACGATGTGCTGGATTGTCGTAATCGGCATTCCAATTGGCATTCTATCGGCAACCCGCCAGGGAACCTGGATAGATCAGGTGACATCTGGTTTCGCAATGTTGTTTGCATCGATACCAACTTTCTGGCTGGGGCTTTATCTCATATTAATTTTTGCGGTTGGTTTGGGCTGGTTTCCAACATCCGGATTTCCTTCGCTATCCGATGACGGCGGCCTGTGGAATTTGCGCTATCTTTTGCTCCCCAGTCTGACGCTCGCTGCACCAAATGCAGCTTTGATTGTACGACTTGTGCGCGCTTCGATGCTTGATGTTCAACGCGAAGATCATGTTCGCACTGCACGGGCCAAGGGGCTTAGCCCATCACGGGTGGCTATTCGCCACGTCTTCAGAAATGCATTAATCGCGGTTGCTGCAGCATTCGGTTTTACATTTGCGGCACTGGTATCCGAGGCCGTAGTCACAGAAACCGTGTTCTCACTTCCCGGCATTGGCCGACTGGTGGTGCAATCGATTTTGCGCCGCGACTATCCGGTTATTCAGGGCGTCATATTGATAATTGTAGTGCTCTACATGGTGATCAACCTGCTTGTTGATCTGAGCTATGCCCGCCTTGATCCGAGAGTGTCCTTGAAATGAACATCGCTCAACAAATCTACCGCATCTTTGCCGGTCGCATTCTTGCATCAATCGGCTTCGCAGTGCTCATTATTGTCGTGCTGGCTGCAGTTTTTGCACCGCTATTGGCTCCTTTTGATCCGCTAGATATTGATCCAATTTCACGCTTGCAGGAACCCAGCCTGGAGCACCTGTTCGGCACAGACCAATTTGGCCGTGATACTTATTCGCGGGCAATCTATGGCGCTCGCATGGCGGTAATTATAGGCGCGGGAAGCGTTGCATTTGCTCTGCTAACTGGAGGGTTGATTGGGATGTTGTCAGCCTATTTCAGCAGATTGGGCAGCTTTTTGATGCGTGGCGTCGATGTTATGATGGCATTTCCAGCGCTGCTGCTTGCGCTGGTTTTGATGACATTGCTTGAGCGGAGCGTGGTCAACACAATCATTGTTATTGGCATTGTTTATGCCGCCACAACGGCGCGCATATTGTTTGGCATGACGCTCAAACTCAAAGGCGGCGTGTTCATTGATGCTGCCATTTGCTCCGGTGCGGGACATGCCAGCATCTTGTTTCGCCACATTCTGCCCAACCTGTTGTCGCCGCTTCTGGTCCAGGCAACATTCATATTTGCATTCGCCCAATTGCAAGCAGCTGCGCTGGATTTTCTCGGTCTGGGTCTGCCACCCGAAGTTCCCAGTTGGGGCAATATGCTGGCTGAATCTCGCATTTACATCACCAGAGCATCGTGGCTTTTAATCTTCCCCGGCATGCTCATTATCTTTTCTGTTTTTTCCATGAACCTCGTCGGTGACGCCCTGCGCGACACGATGGACCCGCGGTTCAAAGATGACATTGCAGGAGTCTAAGACATGGCATTGTTAGAAGTTGAAGACTTGGAAGTCAGTTTGAAGTCCGGTCGCGACCTGCTCAAAGTTGTCGATGGAATATCATTCACCATCGAGCAAGGTGAAACACTGGGCATAGTTGGAGAATCGGGATGCGGAAAAAGCCTAACTGCATTGGCGACAATGGGGCTGCTGGGGGGAACACCAATCCGTGTGACCGGTGGAAGAATACTGTTTGAAGGTCAGGATCTGTCACTGCTGACCCCAAATCAACGACGGATGATTATGGGCAATCAAATGGCCATGATCTTTCAGGAGCCAATGACCAGTCTCAACCCGGTCTACCGGGTTGGTGATCAAATCATCGAGGCGCTGCAACAGCACGAAACCTTGTCCCAAAAACAGGCTCGCGACCGGGCAATTGAGTTGCTGGCACTGGTGCGCATTCCCGATCCCAAAAACCGCATCAACAGCTTTCCCCATCAACTTTCTGGTGGCATGCGACAGCGGGTGATGATCGCTATGGCATTGGCATGCGACCCCAAATTGCTCATTGCCGACGAACCCACTACAGCACTCGATGTCACCGTGCAATCTCAGATACTTGACCTGATTGTCGACCTGCAAAAACAGACTGGCATGGCGGTTATATTGATCTCGCACGATCTGGGAGTGATTGCGGAAACCTGCAACAAGGTGGCGGTGATGTATCGCGGCAAAGTCATTGAAGCAGCAGATGCTGATGATTTGTTCGCCCACCTGCGTCATCCATATACCCGCGGATTGCTTGATTCCATTCCGGTTGCTGACAAAGAGGTTGAGCATCTCAACGCCATTAAGGGACGAGTGCCAACGTTGGAGGAGGCAATTGAAGGCTGCACATTCAATCCACGCTGTCCCAATGTCCAGCAAAAATGTCTCTCCTCATATCCTTCAGTCGCAGCTTTTGAGCGCGGGCATGAGGTGAGGTGCCACTTTCCCCTGGAGGGCAATGAATGACCGATTCCATACAATCGCTGCTATCGGTGAAAAACCTGAAAACCTGGTTCGAAATCGGAGGTTCGGGTTTGTTTGGCGGAAACAGCCGGGCACTTAAGGCCATTGATGGGGTCAGTTTTGAGATCGCCCATGGTGAGGTCCTGGGTCTGGTCGGTGAATCCGGTTGCGGAAAATCAACCGTTGGTCGGACACTAACCCTGCTTGAGAAATCTAGTGGTGGAGAAGCCAGGTTTGAGGGCCAAGACATCCTCAAGATGAGCAATGCAGAATTCAGACCTTTGCGCCGCTCCATTCAAATGATTTTTCAGGATCCATTTGCATCTCTCAACCCGCGCCTTTCAATTGAGCAAACTCTCAGTGAACCCTTGCGCATTCACGAGGTTGCTACCGGGCGCCAGGAAATCATAAATGTTATTGCCGACATGTTGACAAAGGTTGGCCTCGATCCCTCGGTTATGGCGCGCTATCCGCATGAATTCAGCGGTGGTCAACGCCAGCGCATTGGTATTGCCCGCGTCATGATCCTGGCTCCAAAACTGATTATCGCTGATGAAGCGGTTTCAGCACTGGATGTTTCCATTCAGGCACAAGTATTGAATCTGATCAAAGATCTGCAACAGGACAGCGGTGTTTCCATGCTCTTCATTTCGCACGATCTTGGCGTAGTTCGTCATATTTCTGATCGAGTGGCGGTGATGTATCTCGGCAGAATTGCTGAGATAGGTCGCAAGGAAGACATTTTTACCAACCCTGCTCACCCCTACACCAAATTGCTCCTTTCTTCGATACCGAGCACCAAGCCTGGCCGTAAGAAGGTGCGGGACCTCGGAGAACCTGCGAGCGCCGCCTCACCTCCGTCAGGGTGCGCTTTTCATCCGCGCTGTCCGCTGGCTTCCGATATTTGCAGATCGACCAGACCAGAGGCGGTATCGGTTGGAAGTGATCACCTGACGGCCTGCCATCACACTGACAAAGCAGTGGACATCGCAGCATGATGAGTACAGACAAACGTGTCTTTGTAGGATCGTTGGCCACGGAAACGAATACGTTTTCTCCATTACGAACCGATTTGCACGACTTTAAGGACAGCTTTTACGCGCTCCCCGGGGAACATCCCGAAACGCCAACATTATGCAGTGCCGTATTTCCGGTTGCCCGTTCGCGAGCACCGCAATATGGCTGGAATTTGATTGAGGGAACGGCAACATGGGCTGAACCTGGTGGCATCGTTAATCAGCATTCATGGGAGTTCTTACGGGACCAGTTACTGGATCAGGTTCGCGCCGCCCTGCCGCTTGATATCGTATTGCTTGGCCTGCACGGCGCCATGGTGGCTCAGGAATGTCTCGATTGTGAAGGTGAATTGCTTGAGGCAGTCCGCTCAATCACCGGCCAGGAGACGATAATAGGCGTTACGTTCGACCCACACAGCCATCTATCCCAAAAGCGACTGGACAATAGCGATTTGATGGTTGTATTCAAGGAATTTCCCCATACCGACTTCGTCATTGCAGCTGAAAATCTAGTCGACTTGGCGCACAGAACGGCGACAGGAGAGCTGAAGCCAACCTTGTCAGTGTTCGATTGCAAAATGATAGAAGTCCTGCCCACCAGCAGGCATCCCATGCGAGGCTTTGTTGACCGGATGAAAAGCCTTGAAGGGCAAGACAAGATATTGTCGGTATCTGCCATTCATGGATTTATGGCCGGTGACGTGCCTGATATCGGCGCTAAGATCATCGTCGTAACGGATTCTGCACAAGAACAAGGGGACCGCCTGGCACACAATCTAGGGATGGAACTGTTCGACCTGCGTGGCAAAACCAGACCGGAGTTTTTGTCGCCAGAAGCGGCTTTGGACAAAGCTGAGTCATCGCCAAACTCCCCGGTTGTCATTGCCGATGTCTGGGACAATCCCGGTGGAGGTGTGCCAGGAGATTCTACGATCATTCTGCGTGAGATGTTACAACGGTGCCTGGAAGATGCAGCACTCGCCACGATCTGGGACCCAATGGCAGTACGTACCTGTATATCCGCGGGCGAGGGAGCAACACTGCCTCTGCGCTTTGGTGCAAAAACTTCTGCAACAGCGGGCGACCCCGTCGATGCAGAGGTCACTGTGAAAAAGATCACTCTGGCGGCCAAGCAACGTTTCGGCTCAAGCATAGTTCCGATGGGTGATTGTGTATGCATCGATGTGCATGGCATTGACGTAGTGCTCAACACAGTTCGGTCACAGGTATTTGGCCCAGATGCATTTTCGATACTGGGTGTAAATCCCGCCAGGAAAAAATTTCTGATCGTAAAATCGACCAATCATTTTCACGATGCATTTGCGCAGATATCTGACGATATTCTCTATGCTGCGGTAGATGGGCCCTATCCCAATGCCCCCGAAACAAACGTCTACAAAAATCTAACTCGCGAAGTTTGGCCTCGGGTAAGCTTTCCCCACGGAGACCCGAAGCTGACTAGAAAGGCTGTATAATGGATGATATTGAAACGCCGGCAGTGATCATTGACGAGTCGATTGCTGACCGGAACATTTCTGCTTTTCAAAAGTATTGTTCCAAGAACGGACTGAATCTACGCCCGCATATCAAGACTCATAAATTGCCATATTTTGCTGAAAAGCAGTTGGCGGCGGGTGCGCAAGGCATTACCTGTCAAAAAATCGGTGAGGCCGAGGTAATGGCCAATGCTGGTATTGGGGACATCCTGATTACGTTCAACATTGTTGGCGCTGCGAAACTTGAGCGCCTGCGAGCACTGAGTGACAGAATAGAGCGTTTGGCGGTTACGGCCGACAATCAGCACACAATCGAAGGCCTGGCTTCGGCATTTGCCAATTCGCAACGACCATTGAACATCCTTATAGAATGTGACACCGGTGCTGGTCGGTGTGGAGTTCAATCACCGGAAGAGGTTGTTGAGTTGGCGAAACTGGTGTCGCACAGTCCAGGGCTCAGTTTCGATGGATTGATGACTTATCCACCCGTCGCAGGAGCCGCTGCGGTGAATGACTTTATGAACCGCAGCGTTTCGGCTTTGAAAAGCGAAAGGATTAAATGCAACATCATCTCGAGCGGTGGTTCGCCGGACATGTGGCTCGCGCATGAGCAACCCGAAGCAACCGAGTACCGTATTGGTACCTATATATACAATGATCGCTCGCTGGTTGAGCGCGGGGTTTGTAAGTTTGCAGACTGTGCACTGACCGTTCTTGCAACGGTGGTCAGCACTCCCACCCCGACGCGCAGCATTATCGATGCGGGATCCAAGATGCTGACATCTGACCTGCTGGACCTGGACGGTTATGGACACGTTCTCGAACACCCTGGCATTCGCATCGCATCGTTAAGTGAAGAACACGGGATACTTCACCATGATGTGGATACATCTTTGTCCGTTGGAGACCGTATTTCGATTGTCCCAAATCATGTTTGTGTTGTGTCCAATATGGTAGACACCGTATGGATAAAGGGCCGAACTCGAGAGTTAACGGGACTTGCCGTGGCGGCGCGTGGTTTGGTGACCTGACGACCTCTCAGTTGACCGGCACAACAATTGGACGAACCACCTGCAAGCAATTTACGCACTGGCGGCTGAACACCCTGGCGAGGGTTTCATGGGCCATTTCGTCGATAAATGTTGATGTGTTCAATAATGAAACTAGGGATTCAGAGCAATGTACCGAGCTTGCCCAATTCACGACGCGCAACGAAAGTCCTAAAGGTCCGCTTCTCGGTCATTGTGACAGGTTGAACCGAAGGTCTGCTATGGCAAAAGCTGCGACGTCCGTGCGCGCTCTTTTTTCTTGTGAGGATAGGGACTGTTTCATTAACTAGTTGTGCCAGTGCCAAAGGCTGCCACAAACCCGGCAAACCCGGGCAACCCCACCCCATTGACGGCTCTCAGTGCTTCCGGTTGGCAAGCCAATCCCGGTTCGAGCGAGTTGGCGATCATAGCAAAAACCCTGTCGGCCACATGCAAATATCTCCGTCTGGTGCAACTAGTCCACCTTGTTTATGATGCCGATATGTCGCCACTTCTAAGCAAAATTGCCCGCTACGTTGTTCAAAGAGCGGCATCTGACCCCCGGGCTAGGGAAAAGGTTGCCAAGGTCGCCCTTGGTGTTGCAGCAGAAACCAAACAGATAGCTAGTGAGAATGACCGCGCCTATGCGGCTGGGAAGGCCTTGCGCCGAGCGATACAGAAATCGCAGGGCAATTGATTAGTAGTCGTGTGCTTGCAAATGCAATTCGCATCACAATGTTGCGGCAGCTAGTCTCCCAACTCAAACTAAATACCCACACCGAGTGATTTGCATGGGTTTTTGAGATGGTCGCCCGGATAGGTTTGGAGATTAAAAAGAGGCGGTGTGCTGCACATGGAGGGAAAACATTGCTGTCAGTGCGATGGCTGCTATTGCGATGAACATTTTGCTTTTCTCCGTGTTGGTGATCTTACCTTACAGCTGGGCCAACAGAGCCGCTGTGTGAAATTGCACACGTTGTGAAAGCAGGCGTTCAAATTACCAGGGCAGGTGTCGGTTCAGCATCCATGGAACAAACTAGGCTGATTTTCTAACGGAGTGATTTGGTCCATCTTCACCATCAAAGAGTGAATGATGAGACAGAAATCAGAACGACATCAAGGTGCAGCCGACCGAATAGTCAAGGACATCCGTCGCAAAACCCGCAGACGGTATTCGTCAGAAGAGAAGATCAGGATTGTGCTTGCCGGTTTACGTGGTGGGGACAGTATTGCCGAACTTTGCCGTCAGGAAGGCATCTCTCAGGGTATCTATTAAAGCTGGTGGAAGGAGATTCTGGAAGCAGGCAAGAAGCGCCTGGCGGGTGATACGGCACGTGAAGCCAATACGGGCGAGGTAAAGTCCTTGCGGCGTGAGGCGCGCGACCTGAAAGAGGTTGTTGCTAAGCAGACGTTGGAACTGCGACTTTTCAAAAAAAGCATGACCGGGGATGGGGAGGATGTCGAATGAGCGATTTGAAAGTTATCAATGGACCCGCATCTTAGATCATTCCTTCAAGGCGTCTCAGTATCACTCGACCCCGTTGAACGTTTTTGCATGACAATCGGTGAACCTGATCCGTGGCAGTCAGAGTTGCTCCGGACCAACCCGGGTAATGATCTGGCGGACGGAATGGTGCTCGCATTGTACGGACGTCAGTCGGGCAAGTCGACGACATACACTATACTCTGCACCATCAGGAATGCGGGCGGACTAATGTTTTTGAAATGAAGCAAAACGTATGGCTTTCGCACCAAAACTTTTGCCGTCTCTTTCTATAGGCGCTTTATGTTATGTTCCTCAGGAATTTGCCGCCCACCATAAATCGACGCGGGAAAGCCGGAATTTCGCCCAATTCGAACACACTATAGGAACCAATTATATTTGGCCCTCTGAGTTTTTGTAACTCACAGCTCTTGTGTTCGGCAATTAGAGGGAATTTCAGAGATAAACAGGGTAATCGGGAATTCATCAATGTGCTGGCGGTGGGGGAAATATTTCGAGTGTCTTGTGCCACTCTCTCTTACAACCCTCGCATTCAAGATCCATCTTCTTGCCTATCTTGATGCAATTTTCACAAAGTGGCTCGTCAGTTGGTGAACGAAGTTTGTCATAGAAATTTCGGAGGCCCATCAACATTTTTTCTATCATAGCTTTGGCCTCCAATTTGCGGTGCGATTGGTTCCTGAATGTATGTTGTCAAATTCGAAATAAACAACGAATGCTGACTTTTGGCTGCGCGGCCCATCAGCGCAATGGGTGAAATATTCAATCAAAACTACTTCTTGCGGCAACAAAATACGCTAACTCAAAGCTTGCTCAATGTCGCTGATCAGATCACCGGGAGGTTCTATGCCAACTGACATTCGAATCATCCCATCCGGGATATCCATCAATTCCCTGGATTCTCTCGAAATATCGTGAAAAATGGTCGTAGCCGGTGGAATGGCCAGGGTTCTTGTGTCGCCAAGACTACTGCTGGTGACGATCAGCGATAGTCTATCCAAAAATTCGCCGGGTTTTTTCCCATTCAGTGAGAAGGACAACAAAGCCCCAAAATTCGCAAAGTGTTCTTTGCAATATTCGTGCTGGTCATGTGTGTCCAGCCCCGGGTACCAAACACGATCGATGTTTGGATTTAATGATAGCATTTCAGCAAGCTTGTTCGCCGTACTCGCACTCTGGGTTGACCTCAGTGGCAGAGTTTCCATTCCCATCGATATTTGGGCAATTTCGTGATTGCTGGGCATGGAGCCTTTTTCTGAACGACCTTTTTTTCGAAGCTGTTTCAGATATAAAAAACCATTTGAATCGATACAGCTGTCTTCAAGAATGATTTTTCCATTCAGCCAATCGTAACAGCCGGTGTCGGTTACAGAGCCGCCCAGACTGCGTCCATGCCCGCTAATTCCTTTCGTCAGAGAATGAATAACGAGTGATGCTTTTGCTGCTTTAGGTGAAAAGGCGAGAGGGCCGGTTACGGTATTGTCTACAATAAAAGCGATGTTGTTCACTTCGCAAAAATCACCGATCGCGTGCATGCAAGGAACAATGGTGGTTGGATTAGACACAGTTTCAACCAAGACGGCAATTGTATTGGATTTCAGGCAAGACGCCACATTTTCAATTTCCGTTGGGTCCACATAATCTACTTCAAGTCCCCATCTGGATTTGTAACTTTCGAGCAAAGATAGCGTATTCGAAAACAGGTAGCGCGATGCGATTATGTGATCTCCGGATCGTGCGATCGTCGAATAGACCGAGTCGTAAGCAGCCATGCCTGAGCTGAAAACGAGTGAGCCGATGCCATCCTCAAGGTGGGAAATTCGATTCTCAAGTGCCGATGTTGTCGGGCTACCCTGTCGGCCGTATCCAAAGAATTTTGTCCGCCCTTGATATACGTCTTCCAGCACGGACGTATCGTCAAACTCATAGGCCACAGAATCAAACCGTTGCTCGAACAGTGCTCCGTTAGGCAAATCGCGCTCGAGGCGATCCAAATGGAGCAGAGCGGCAGATTTCGAAACTTTACTTAAATGCTTTCTCATTCGTCATCATCCACCTTGTCTCCACCAGCTCCTGAAGTTTTTAAACTCTCGGATTCCGGAACATACGTCCTGCGAGCGAATTCATCCAACGCGTGGAGCGTTTGGTCGCCAGGTGCCACCCGAGCTATCTGTTGGAACGAGCCAGCCGGACAATTTGCTGTTGTTCGCAGGGTCGCTCGATCAACGATATCAGCACAAAAATCGTTTTGATTGTCCGACAGTTCCAGGCGGTCGCAATTGACGGTAGCGTGAAAGGAACCCCATTCAACCTCGATGCTGCTTTGCATCGCCCTGCTGGCGTTTGCCACAAAGGGGAGCAGCAGGGCCGGCTCAGCAATATTCTTAATTGCAAGTAACTACTCAGCTACCCTATTTCTGCTGCCATTAGGTGCGACAATTTGATTC
>JAALLE010000102.1 GCA_011087605.1 Hyphomicrobiales bacterium | reverse complement strand
GATGCCGAAAACCCGAAGCAAACCCTATAAAATGCCCGACTTTCCACACAGCCTCTCCACTTGTCGGCCGTTCACCCAATGTTACGGACTGATATGTTGAAGGTCCGCTTTCACAATGTGTGCAAGTTCTCAAAGCGGCTCTTTTGGCCCACGCAATCAATCATCGGCCAGCTACCGCGTTTCCGCATCATACTTGAAGGGCCGGGCGGCGAGCGGTTGGCTGGCCGCGGCGCGGATATTCTGGACGGCCCTCGACAGGCGCTCGGTTAGCATCGGTGCTCTCAAGCCGGTTGAACGGTGCCTCAAACAGCGGCAACATGTTGGGGAGCGCGTTGTGATTGGAAATGTCAGGATGCTGGCTTTGTTTGGCGCTGCAAGGAGGTTCTTAAATGACAGATTCGATGGCAGAAGCTGCGATCGAGGCTCATACCATTGAGCTACTGGATGCCTATGACACTGGCCGCCAGATCGCGCCAATTTTCGAAAGTTTCCCTGAATTTAGCACCGATTCGGCGTATCGCGTCACCCATGAGATTACCGCGCTGCGCGAGGCCCGGGGCGAGCGGCGGGTGGGCCGCAAGATTGGTTTTACAAACCGAACGATCTGGCCGATCTACGGCGTCTCGGGTCCAATGTGGGGACCGGTGTGGGATACGACCCTCCATGAGATCGGCGACGGATTGCACACTTTGCCACCTGTGCCTGAACCGCGGCTTGAACCCGAGATCGCTTTCGGCCTGAAGTCCGCGCCCCAAGCGGGGATGAGCGAGGCTGAGCTTACCGAATGCATCGATTGGGTATCTCATGGGTTCGAAGTTGTCTTTTCACCTTTTCCCGGCTGGCGTTTTTCCGGCGCGGACAGTGCGGCCGCATTTGGCCTGCACGGCGCACTCTATCTTGGCGTGCGGCTGCCTCTCACACAATCCATCATCGAACAGCTACCAAGCTTTCGCATCGAGCTTCAAGGACCGGACGGCAGGAAGCTGACTGGCTGCGGCGCGGATGTCCTGGATGGTCCACTGCAGGCGCTCGGTTATCTTCTTGAAACGCTGGCAATAGATCCCGATGCAAAACCGGTCGGCGAAGGTGAGGTTATCACCACGGGCACCTTGACCGACGCCGTACCGATATCGACTGGCGACCGCTGGACCACCCTCCTCGATGGGATCGATCTCCCGGGCGCGACGATTAGCTTCCGCTAGCGCCTGACCTAGGTCCAATTATACCAGGACGGACTTGCTGCAAATCCTCAGGACAACTAGCTTGAACTGGCTGACGCCGCATAAAGTGGCTCTTCATAACCAGGTGCCCCCAAATGCCAGTCAAAAACCGTTTCTCGGAATTACAAAAGGAAATTGTTGGTTGGCGGCACGACATCCACGCACATCCAGAACTACGGTTCAATGAGCATCGCACTGCCGCATTGGTAGAGAGCAAACTTCGAGAGTTCGGATGTGATGAGGTGACTTCGGGAATTGGCCAAACGGGTGTAGTCGGCGTCATTCATGGAAGACAGAACACGGCAGGTAATGTGATCGGCTTTCGCGCTGATATGGACGCGCTACCTTTGCAGGAAATGACAAATTTACCCCATGCTTCGACAAATCCCGGTTTGATGCATGCATGTGGCCATGACGGTCATACCGCTATGCTGTTGGGCGCGGCTAAATACCTTGCTGAAACGCGAAACTTTGATGGAACCGTTGTGTTGATATTCCAACCCGCGGAGGAAGGCGGTGGCGGAGCGCGAGCCATGATCGCAGATGGACTATTGGACCGTTGGGATATTCAGGAAGTTTATGGAATGCACAATTGGCCGGGCATAAAGGTTGGCCAGTTTGCTGTTCGTGAAGGGCCTCAGATGGCGGCATCAGATTTCTTTGAAATCACAGTCCAGGGCAAAGGAGGTCACGCGGCCATGCCCCACCAGACAGTGGATACGACGCTTGTGGCTTCCCATATAATTGTAGCTGCCCAGTCGATCGCTTCAAGAAATATCGACCCTTTGGGCACCGTGGTTGTTTCGATCTGTGGAATACGCAGTGATAGCAACGCCCATAATGTTATTCCCGACCAGATCACTTTGCGAGGAACCGCCCGCTATCTTGATACCAAGGTGCAAGAGCAGGTTATCAGCAGATTGACATCGCTGACGGAAGACACCGCCAGGGCGTTTGGTGCAAGGGCTGAATTAAGCTACACGCCAGGCGTCCCACCAACGATCAACAGTCCGCAGGAAGCCAAGCGAGCAGCAGATGTTGCATATTCAGTTTCAGGAGACGTTATCTGCGATCACGACCCGGTTATGCCGGGCGAAGATTTCGCCGATATGCTGGCACAACGTCCAGGTGCTTACTTGTTCATTGGCAATGGCAACAGTGCAGATTTGCACAACCCAGCTTATGAATTTAACGATGAAGTAATACCGTTGGGGTGCAGCTGGTTTGCGGAGATGGCCGAACGTCGGATGCCTGTAGAATAACTAGAACCAGCATCCCTGTGTTCGGCCAAAGTTTCGATGTTAGCCTTTATGAGGAGCTTTGCCCGTAAACCACCACCAGAAGCCCAGGGTGTTTATCACGCAGATTGTGAAAGCTTGCCTTGAGACCATCCGAAAAGGAATTTCCCTCGACACAAATCATTCCTAGTTGTGTGGATTTTTGCGCCCATCCAGAAGAGCTGTGCCAAGCTTGACGAGGAATGCTTGACCACCACCCGGTCCGAGCAACTTCGATCATGAGGCTAAAACCCATGCCGGTGACTCCTTCATGCGTTAGGCGATAATGGTTGATCGGTTGAGCAAGTACAAAACGCAAAAACCGGCGAGAACTCCCTCGACCTAAGGACCTGATCGGCAAAGTTTGGGATCATCAAATCAGAAGTCGATAGAGTTGGGATTCTAAAATCAGTGATCGCAGCCGGATTCGAGTTAACTTTTTGCGTCGACTCCAATTATCGATGTGGGACGATATGTGACATTGTTCGGTTCGCCAGCCATGCCACTTTGATTTGCAATTTTCCGTTAAAATTGGCAGACGGATGTATGCCAGCAAAATACACAAAAAGCCCGCGTGTCACGATCCAGCAGGTTGCCAGCGAAGCCGGGGTTGACCGATCAACGGTGTCGCGTGTCTATAACCAACCTGATCTTCTTCGCAGCGAAACCGTCGCAAAAGTTAAAGCTGTTGCCCGCAAATTGGGGTATTCGCCGAATTCCGCTGCGCGTGCGCTTCGAACTGGGCGCAACGAGAATATCGCACTGATTGTTCCTGATCTTACCAACCCATTCATGCCACCGATCGCCCTGGCGGTTCAGAAAGCGGCGGCAAAATTGGGTTACTGTGTCTTCATTGGAAATGCCGACGAAGATCCAAGCCATGAAGAAGATTTGCTTTTACGATTTTCCGATCAGGTGGCTGGTGCGATCCTGGTCTCGCCTCGCTCTGATCAGTCGGTAATTAGGGAGCTTGCCCGCAATACTCCATTGGTGTTGATCAATCGTGATGTTGCCGGTGTTCCGCGTGTGCTTATTGATGCTGGCCAAGGAATGGCTGAGGCAGTTTTGCATCTGTCATCCATTGGGCATCGAAAAATAGCTTATGTCAGCGGGCCTTCACAATCTTGGGCCAATGAGCAGAGACGAAGTGCCGTTGAGCGGGCAGCGAAAGAGCATAACGTCAAACTTGAAATAGCACATGCAGGAATGGCCTCGTTCTCTGCGGGTGTTGAGATCGTAGAAGACTTGCTTGCTTTGGGTGCCAGCGCCTGTATCGCCTTTGACGACATCTTAGCACAGGGCATCTGCTATGGTCTGACAAAACGCGACATCGAGATCCCTCGGGACTACAGCGTCATCGGTTGCGACGACATTACGGGCCTTCCGATGTTGAGCACCGTTTCCAGCCCGTCAGCCACTGCTGGGCGTAAAGCCGTTGAAATGCTGATTTATTCTTTGAAATCAAATCTTGAACCAAACACACGCATGGTTCTGGAGACAGATTTTGTGCTTCGCGATACCGTCGGCGAGCCGAATATCGTATAGTTTGATCCGGACCAACTTGTGACAAGAAACGCATACACATTGACATGCAATCGATTGCATGAGACGCTGACATGAGCAAAAAAGGAGGTTGACTTGCATTTAAGCGCGTCCGAGATGGTTGATGATCCGGCTGATTTGTCCTCGCGATGGACCGTAGGGCAAGCCACGGTAATGGTTTTTCAGAGCCGAGCGGCAATGGCCAAAGCGGCCGCCGACGTGATTGCCCGACGTATTAGCGCTGTTGCCCAAAACAAGCCGAGTGTTCGAATGATCTTTGCCGCAGCGCCCAGCCAGTCTGATGTACTGCGCATGCTTGTCGCGTCGCCAAATGTTCCCTGGGATCAGGTCGTGGCCTTCCATATGGATGACTATCTTGATTTGCCCGAGGATGCGCCTCAGAGGTTTTCCAACTGGCTGGAGCAAAATCTTTTCTCCAAAGTCCCACTGGCCGAGACGCACCGGATACCCGCTAACGGGGATGCCGACGAGATCTGCAAGTCCTATTCGGCAAAACTGGCCGAAGCTCCAATTGATATTGTCTGCCTTGGAATTGGCGTGAATGGTCATATTGCATTTAACGACCCTCCAGTTGCCGACTTTGACGACCCATTGGATGTCAAAGTGGTCGAGCTTGACGAAATATGTCGTCAGCAACAGGTCGACGATGCCTGTTTTGAAGCAATCGAAGATGTGCCAATCCGCGCAATAACTCTCACGATACCGCGACTTTTGAACGCGGACGCCTTGTTCTGCGTGGTGCCAGGGGCCCACAAGCGCCAAGCTGTCAAGTCCGCGCTGAATGGCTCTCTAACAACGGATTGTCCTGCGAGCATTCTTCGAACCCATGCCAGCTGCAGGCTCTATCTGGACCCGGAGTCTAACCCCAATGGTTGAAGTTACCACGAAGTCGGCGGACGCTCTGTGCGGAGACTACCTAGAACAGGTCATCGCCTACATGCGCGAGTGTCAGAATACCGAGAAAGACAACCTGGATGCTGCAGCCCGCCTGATGGCCGAGCACATTGCCAAAGACCGGCTTGTGAATGTCTTCGGTCCTGGCGGCCACTCAAACCTGGCAACGCAGGAGCTTTTTTTTCGTGCGGGCGGTCTGATGCATATCAATGCCATTCTGGATGAAGGAACGCTTTTGTCGAACGGTGCCCTGCGCTCGATGGCAATTGAGCGCACCCCTGGATATGGCCGGGTTGTGGTGGAGAACCTGCGGCTTGGCGAGGATGATTTGCTGATTCTCGTGAACGCCTATGGGATAAACGCGGCACTGATCGATGCTGCACTTACTGCCCGTGAAGCCGGGGTAACCCTGATCGGCATCAGTTCGCGCCAGCATGCTGAAAACACCGCACCAGATCACCCTGCCAGACATCCGACAAAGCAGAACCTGCACGATTTGGTGGACGTGGCGATCGACACCAAAGTTCCTGTTGGCGATGCGTTGCTGACGATTCCGGGCGTAAAGGAAAACACATCGGCGGTGTCGACATTCACCAACGCCATCGCATTAAATTCTCTGGTCATCCGCACCATCGTGCATCTGCGCGATTTGGGAATAGAGCCTCCAATCTGGCGCAGCGGCAACGCGCCCGGAGGCGACGAAGCCAACGGCCAATTCCTTGATCGTTTTCGTGGAAGGGTGCGCGCCCTATGAGCGGGCTCACCACATATTCCGGTGTTGATCCGGCCACCGGCAAGGGCCGCACACTTTATGTTGGCGACGGCCTAATCCAGTCACAAGAACCGTGTGACCGGCCGGGGCTGATGGTGCTGACACCAGGATTGGTTGATCTTCAGGTCAATGGCTATGCTGGCCACGATCTAAACGAAGGCGTGCTTGAGCCAGATGCTGTGGAGGCCTTGAGCGAAGCACTTTGCCGCGTGGGTGTCGCCGCCTATTTGCCGACGCTGATAACTGCAAGTGAAAACGATCTCTGCCAGCGATTGGCGGCGATCCGCAAAGCGCAACAGACTTTGCCGCATTCGAAACATATGATTGCGGGCATTCATGTCGAAGGTCCGTCAATTTCCAAGAAGGACGGCCCTCGAGGCGCGCATCCAGCCGAACACATCCGCCCACCCTCGCTGGCCGAATTCGAACGTTGGCAGGTAGCAGCGCAGGAGTTGGTGCGCATGGTTACCCTTGCACCCGAACTGGAAGGTGCAACTCGCTACATACACGACATTGCGCGACGCGGCATTATCGTCTCACTTGGCCATTCGGATGCAGGGGAAGACGCCATTATCCAGGCCGTCGACGCAGGAGCCTGCATGTCCACCCATCTTGGTAATGGCATAGCTAGCGATTTACCGCGTCATCCCAATGCGATCTGGGCACAACTTGGCGAGGATCGCCTTGGTGCCAGCCTCATCCTTGACGGCCGCCATCTGCCACGATCAACGGCACGCGCGATGATCCGGGCCAAGGGGGTAGACCGTGTGACGCTTGTATCCGACAGTGTCAAATTCGCAGGCATGGCGGCAGGACGCTATACTTCACCCATCGGCGGCGATGTCGAAGTCTCAAAGGGCGGTCGGGTGTCTATCGCAGGGACACCGTATCTTGCTGGAAGTGGCGCATCCCTTTTGGATATTCTGGGCAATTTCACTGGCTATGTCGGGTTGCCCTTTGTAGACGCCGTGACCATGGCAACCCGCAATCCAGCAAAGCTGCTGAACCGTTCGAGCGAGCTAATGCCGGGTGATCGTGCCGATTTTATTCTCTTCGATCTGGACACCGAAACGGGCCGAGCTTGCGCTAGCGACATCGTTTTTGGCGGCGAGAGTGTGATGCAATGATCAACGTGGGCGCTTCGATAACCGACATCACACCGCCCATTGGTATGGCTATGGCGGGGTTCGCGGTGCGTACGGATCCCGCAACAGGCACCCATGATCCGTTAACTGCACGCGCACTGGTGGTTGACGACACGGCCCTTGTCACCATCGATGTGATCGGGATTGATGCCGACCTTTCAAAACGAATCCGGGCGAGATGTATGTTGCCTGACGAGGCAGTTACTATTGCCGCAACCCATACCCACGGTGGACCAGCGACAATGTCGGGGCGGTTGTCGATGTTTACGGACCCTGTCGTTTTGGCTCAGTTGGAAACGGGCATTGTTCAGGCCATCGACACGGCGGCTTCAAACCGCAAACCCGCCCGTTTGCTGGGCGGCAACGGGTCAGAGCCGGGATTTGCCAAGAACCGGCGCCAACCTGATGGCCCGGTGGATCGTGGAATACCCGTTTTGCGTTTTGAAGACTTGGAGGGAGCCCAGATTGCAATTCTGGTCTCTTACGCATGTCATCCGGTTGTGCTGGGCCCGGACAACCTGACCTGGACAGGTGACTATCCCCATTTCGTTCGCGAAGAACTAGAAGCCGCCAATCCTGGGACCGTCGCCATTTTTGCGACGGGGTGTGCCGGGGATGTAAACACCGGTCACTCGTCGGCTTCATCATTAACAAACAAAGCCCGGCCTGAACGCAGTTTTGCGATGGCGAAGACCATCGGGCTTGGCATTGCGCAATCGGTGGCTGACGCTGAAGTAACTGAATTGTCTGGAGGCGTGGGGGGGGCAGAAGCCATTGGGCAACTTTGTTTTCAATTGCGAGAGGTCGGATCACCAGAGAATCTGGTCCGAAGCTGGCGAGTGAAGACAAGCGAGCCTTCCGCTGTTCACGACATCTGGGAATTATGGGCCAAGACCAATATGGGCAAGGACGTGGGACCACGCGCTGCCCGGTGCTCAGCACTGGACTGGTGTGGTGCGAAAATCATTGGGTTGCCGGGCGAGATATTCGCCCAAACAGCCTTGGACATAAGGCAAACCTTAGCTTCTGACGCGCCGCTTTTTGTGCTGGCCTACTGTGATGACAACCCTGGCTATATTCCTCCTCGCGACGATTACGATCGCGGTGGATACGAAGTTGAAGAGGCACATCGCTTTTATGGAATGGGCGCAACGATTGCCCCTGGAACGGCAGAACATTTAGCTGAAGTTGGATGCAATGCTGCCATATCGGCCAGCCATTTCGCCGCAAAATCTAAGTCAACCAAATTCAATGCAACTGAAAGGAGTAAGTTATGACGAAATCACTACGAACAGGCAAACTCGCGAGAGTAGCCCGCCTAACCACAGCGTTGATACTTGCCGGGACGGTCTCGGCCCAAGCACAGGATGTCGTAATCTGGGGTGGTTTCCCGGAATTGACGGAATACTATGAGCGCGTGGCGGGTAGCCTCAGCGACAAATATCCTGATCTGAACGTCATCGTTGAACCCATAGGCTTGCGCGACCATGAAAAGCGCGTTGCTCTGGGTCTGTCATCAGGGCTGGAGGATGCCACTGTTCTTGAGTTGATCGGTTCCACGGCCAATCGGTATATCGTGAACGATCTCCTCTCGCCCGCACCGGACAATGTCGCAAACTTTGTCAACGACAATGCAAATTTCGAGGGATTCTTCCAAGAAACTGCTACAGTCGGTGGCTCGGTCTATGGTGTTCCGGTGTTCCGCGGCCAGGGTGCCTTGTTCTACAACACCGACATGCTGGCAGCCGCTGGGCTTGATGGCCCGCCGAAGACAATGGACGATTATGACGTCTACGCCTCCAAGCTAACTCAACGGGATGGTGACGGTAACCCAACCGTTTCGGGCTGGTCACTTCGCCTGTCGGGTGGCGGTGGAGGAATCGCCGAAAAATTTTGGATCAACCTGCACCAATACGGCGGTACACTGCTGAAACAAGTGGGCGACAAGTACCAAGCTGGCTACGCAAATGACACCGGATTGGCGGCGTTGAAGCAATACGTCAACGCAGTCAGCGGCGAAAAGACCGTTACTGTGGATATGCCTGCAGACGCGGCGGCGTTCCAACGCGGTCAAACAGCCATGTTTATTCGCGAAAGTTGGGTGATTGGGGACACCGCAAAGAAAGCACCCAATCTGAACTACAAAACTGCACTATTGCCACGTGGGTCAATAGCCCTTCCTGTGAACCTCTATGTTTCCGGCGGATCGGATAAAGCACAGCAAGCAGCTTGGGATTTTGCCATTGCGGCCAACAAGCCCGAGCATCTGATCTGGATGCTGGATAATGTTGGATGGCTGCCTAACCGCAGTGGTGTCGACTATTCAGATGTGGTTGCAGCCAAACCACAATTCGGTGCCTTCGTTGATCTGCCGGACGACTATGTGTTTTTCACATTGCCATCGATCGAACCGATCAACGAGATCCTGACGCGTTTTGCTGCCAAACTGGTTGATGCCTATGCCGACGAAGCGCTTGTTGGTAATGACGCCGCCATGATGGCAGTACTGCAAGCCTCGGCCGACGAAACCAACGCGATCCTTGATCGTGCGGGCATATTGGCAAAGTAAGGTCAAATTGAACAGAACCCGGCGCGTCTGTTGCCGGGTTCACAATCGGGGAGACACTGCAATGTTACGCCGAAAGCGTTTTTGGTTCGCGATCATTGCCATCCTTCCGACGTTTGCGATTTTCGGATGGGTGCGCATGTTTCCCATCATCGAAACATTGCGTCTAAGCATGTTTCAGTGGAATCTTCTGTCGAAGAATAAGCCATTTGTCGGTTTCGACAATTTCATTGAGCTGTTCGGTGACGACCAATTTCTGGATGCCCTGACCAACACGGCCGTCATCGCCTTCGGGGCCATGGCTGTGACCATCCCGGCGTCGATGGTTTTAGCGGCCGTGATCTATCATCGGACGAAAAGCCGGTTTGCAGGTTTTTATGAAACTGCGGTGTTTATTCCCCATGTTGTATCCCTGGTTCCAGCCGCAATGGCCTGGAAGTGGATATTTGACGCCAAGCTTGGCCCCCTGAATGCCGCGATCGTTGCCATGGGTGGCACCGCGCAGCCTTGGTTGTTCGACCCGGTTCTGTCGGTCGTCTGCATCATCTTTCTGGTTTCCTGGCAGACCCTTGGTTATGGCGTGCTGATCTATTTGGTAGGTTTCAGAAACCTGCCCAAATCCGTCTATGAGGCCGCGCAACTGGATGGAGCCAGCGGGCTTCAGTCGTTCATCTACATGTCAGTGCCGCTGCTGAAACCAATCACGCTTTATGTGTCGGTGGTAACTTTGATCTCGGGCTTTAACGTCTATACCCAGGCATATGTACTTGCCTCTGACACCCAGGGAGCGCCGGGGCGACAGGTGCGGGTTCTGGTGCTGGATATGCTGGAGAATAGCTTTCAGAATTTCCGCGTTGGTTATGCCGCCGCCGAGGCTGTCATCCTCCTATCGATCGTCCTGTTGTTGACTGCGATCCAGTTCGGATTGCTCCGGCAGAAGGGAGACAGATAGCCATGTCTGCCAAAGCGCGCACCCGGCGCAACAACGCCCTGATCGATATTCTGCTCTTTTTGATCTGCTTCGTTTTGTTAACGCCGCTGATCCTTTTGGTGGCCAATGGTTTTAAAACGCCTGCCGAGATGCTGGTTTGGCCGCCGACACTTTTTCCCAAAGACCCGACGCTGGAAAATTTCCAAAAGGTGTTTACAGAAACTCCGCTGCTACGCTGGATTTTCAACAGCTTGATGTTCGCCCTGCTGTCCACCATCGCTATCGTGGCGACATCAGCCCTGGCGGGTTACATCATCGGTAAGTTCCCGTTCCGCACGATCAACATCATCTTCGTCCTGTTCCTGACAACCGCGATCATACCATTCGAGGTTTACATGATCCCGCTTTATTTTCAGGTAAAGGCGCTTGGCGCCTTGAACAGCATCGGCGGCCTTCTGATTGGGTATCTGGTGATGAGCTTTGGTATTTTCTTGATACGACAAAATGTGATCGCCTCGATTCCGGACGAACTCTTGGAAGCCGCGCGCATCGACGGGGCCGGGGAATTCTGGATATTTTGGCGTGTGGTGCTGCCACTTCTGAAGGGACCATTGGCAGCGCTTGCGGTGCTTGCCTTCTTTCAGGCCTGGACGACGTTCGCCTGGCCCATCATCGTGCTGACCCGAAAGACATCATTCACAATTGAGGTTGGCCTGGCGAATTTCCAAAGCGCATATACGGTAGAATTGTCGCTTCTTAGCGCAGCATCAGCGGCGGTGATGGTGCCCTCCGTTCTGGCCTTCGTCTTGCTCAGGCGACACTTCGTCGAAGGCATAACGGCCAGCGGGATGAAAGAATAGGTGCCCCGCACGGGGCGGAAAATGTGTAAGAAAGTAAGGCGATGGCGACAGTAGAAATCAAAGAACTTCGAAAGTCATTCGGTGACGTAGAAGCTCTGCATGGCATATCCTTTGCAATCTCCGATGGCGTATTTGTTGCCCTCGTGGGACCATCAGGCTGCGGCAAGTCCACCATTTTGCGCCTGATTGCCGGACTGGAAGAAATCACCAGCGGCGAAGTTCATATCGGCGATAAAGTTATCAATGAGGTCGAGCCGAAGAACCGCAATATCGCGATGGTATTCCAAAACTATGCGCTTTATCCGCATTTGACCGTGGCCCAAAATATGGGTTTTTCGTTAAGACTGTTGAAGAAGTCAAAACCAGAGATCGAAAGCGCGGTCCAACATGCCGCCGAGATTCTTGGCATTGACCAACTTCTGGATCGATTGCCCAAGCAGCTTTCGGGCGGACAGCGCCAGCGGGTCGCCATGGGGCGCGCCATCGTGCGCCAGCCGGAGGTGTTCCTGTTCGATGAACCCTTGTCCAATCTCGACGCGAAGCTGCGCGTTCAGATGCGGGCGGAACTGAAAGCCCTGCACCGCCGGCTTGGCACCACGACCATTTATGTGACCCACGATCAGATTGAGGCCATGACAATGGCCGATATCGTTGTCGTCATGCGCGACGGCAATATCGAACAGGTTGGGGCGCCTCTGGAGCTTTACGACTCCCCGGTGAATCAGTTCGTGGCAGGGTTTATCGGTTCCCCAGCGATGAACTTTTTCCCGGTTACCACAACGCAAGGGTCGGATGAATTCGTATTTTCGGATGGTCAATCCTTCTCGCTGCCCGCCCACCGAGAATTAGAAGGTAGCTATACAATCGGCCTGCGTCCCGAGCACATTCGCCAGGGCAAGGGTTTGCAGGTCGAGATTGAGGCCAGCGAACAAACCGGTTCGGAAACCTTGTTACAAGCCCGGCTGGCTGATCAGGAAATGACCATTCTGCTGCGCGAACGTTTCACTGCTGCTCCTGGCGAAATTCACGAATTCTCAGTCGATCCATCGATGGCGAAATTATTCGATACCAAAAGTGGCGCGCGCGTAGGAGTTTAACTCACTCAGCCCTTTTTACTGCACAATATGCGCCGCCAAATGAAACTGACATGGTCTCGGTTCGGTCTAAAATTCTGGTATCTATTTACGGTATGCGGCGTGCCCACAGGCCGAAGGGACGATTGCAGAAGAAAGCTAATCGGTGGTTTCTCACACAAACCTTCACAGCTTTGCCCCGGCAATGGCATTAACCGCCGCAAGTAGGCTGAGACCGGTATGGTAACCCGGATCAAGATCCGGAGTTGCCGGCACAAAATCAACCGGCCCTTCGATGGTTCTGGTCTGATAAGCAAGGCGTCTCGGTGTTTGCCAATAGTTGGTGAAGAATGCATCATCTGCACGCCTCCACAGCTCAATTAGCCGGGTATCACCTGTCAACGACAAGCCAAGCGCACAGGCACGGATTGCCTCGGGCATCGGCCACCATGGATAATATGGCGATACAGCCACACCACTTTTCGCTGACAGCGAAAGAGCAATGCCGGGGCCCTGCAAACCAAGCTCCAGACTGCGCACAAGAATCGACACAAGCGTCGCAATTCGAGGATCATCGGGGCGCGCCGCAAGGTGTTCGAAGGCGAAACCGCAGAGCTCGATGCCATGCCCGACATTGCAGATGTCTTGACCAGGAATGTTGAGCAACAGTCCCGAGGCGGGGTCGAAATAGCGGTTTATGACGTCGTCGATGAACCGATCCGCAAATGCGGTGTCATTTGGCCGATTGGCGCGGAGCAAAACGCCAGCAGCCCCGAGAAGGATCATTCTTGGGCCAAAATCATCAGGTTCACTGCGCGCATTTTCGGCCGAGAGTTCACATTTTTCATCCATTTGAAAACGTTCGCCTTCAATGGCCGACACAACATCTTGCAGGTAGGACAGATAGAGTTCGCTTTTATCTGGGTCGAACTGGCACGCGGCGGCAACAAGCCCCTTGGCCACGAAGGCATCTGAATAAGTATAGATTTGTCCCGCCGCATTTTGCGCCTCGACACTGTCCAAAGCTGGCCGTACCGGACGCAAAGCCGCATCGTAGAGAAAATAAGCATGGCCGTCGCGGGCGTATAACTTGCTCAATTCTTGATAAAGCGACCGAGCCCGATCGGTCAAACGTTGGGACAAGGCCGGCTCGGTCTCGCGATAGTGTTCGGCAAAGGTCACCAGCGCCTCCAGCCCGCGCCCCTGGATCCATCCATAGGTAAAATCCGGGCCTCGCAGTCCAGATGACTGGTCGTAATCGGCTCCGGTCAGGGAACTGACTTTTGTGTCCAGGAAACCGGTTGGGTCGGGACGATCCAACACCCAGACCAGTGTGTCCCGATTGCAGTTAACATAGCGACGGGCGGCGCTGTCGATCCACTCATGCTTCATGACGATGCCCTTGGAAGAGATTACGGGCCAAAGTATCTAAGCTGCGTTCAACCAGGTCTTTGTAGGTCTGTGAAACCGCCCCAACAATCTGTAGGCTGAATTCGTAGGCAAGCATACCCGGAAGCACTGACAATGATTTGCCCCATTTTTTGGGGCAAGGATTAGCATTAGCGATAGACGTGAATACTTCTGCCAGAGGATCGCGCTCGTCGATGGCTGAACTCATCTCGTTAATGCCTCTGACAAACAACATCCAACTCGCAAACGTCAGCGTCGGTCTCGAACCGTCGCGCCGTTGCGCCAAGCGCATCGAGTTCAAAAAATGCAAAGGCACAATGTTGGGCGGCCCGGTCATTGCGTATCTTTGCGGATCGCAGAATTATTCCTCAACAACCGCGACCTCCACCAGTGTTTCCAATTACATGCTGGGTGAGTTGGGTAATATCTCCCAGGAAAATCAGGTTATTACTCATGTGAATTTTGTTTGGATTCAGATTATTTGTCAGGCGGCAAAGTTGGTTCATGCGTAAATCCTAAAAAGAACGCCAGTGAATTAGTGTTCGGTATTCGAATGATATTGGAAAACTTGAACAGACACCATTCGCGCGATATTCGCAGGTGCCCAAAACATGCTCGAACCTGGCAATTGGGCCTTGGGAAGGCCAGAAATTTTGCATAACTCATCTGATACAGCACCGATTTGTGGCTGATTAACTTCATTTGAGGCCTATCCATCTCGACAGCACTCCTATGATCTGTCCGATCGAAAACATCAAATTGGGTTGGTTTCTACTGAGTGCACAATTCACTCATTGGTCAACTTTCTATGTTTTTCGCAACACCATTTGAACGTCGATCAATTGATAAGTATTATTTATTGAATGCAGGCATACACAGCCTGTCAAGATTCGGTGATGATTGGTTCGGCGCTGCCGTTGTCCAGAATTTTCGATGGCCGCAAATGACACAAATTGACATCGAGGGTCGTGTCGTTCGCTGAACAATTGTCAAAACCGAATATGGTGAAAGGTCCGCAAATCCGACATTGGGCATAACGGAAACTGAAAAAGATCAAGGACTGCATTGAGCCGATTTTGATGAAAAAGGCGGTGTTGCAGTAGTTCTCGTGTTCTGATT
>JAALLE010000101.1 GCA_011087605.1 Hyphomicrobiales bacterium | reverse complement strand
TCAAATTGTCGCACCTAATGGCAGCAGAAATAGGGTAGCTGAGTAGTTACCTTAAAAATAGCTTCTGCGCGCACATCGAAAATATTGACAACTTCGCGCGTTGTTTCCAGACGGCCCAGACCGGTTTCTGGATCCACAGCAAACGCACCATTGGCGACCAACCACGACTGAAATGCTTCGGGAATACCCAGAGAAAATGTGGCGACAAACTTTCCATCGTCATGATACTCAAATAAAATTCCGAACTCCGCATCGCAAAGTTCCAATGCATAGCCCAATATCGATGGCATAACCGTGTCGGCATCGCCATGCGATCTACTTATGATGCGAAGAACCTCGCTGAGCGCTTTTTCGCGGCTGATCGCTTCCTCAAGGCTTAACGCCAGTTCCGAGATAATTGCGCCCATATCCGTCGCATTGCGGTTTTTGGAATTGTTACCCTCCAGTTCAGCAGCCAATTCCAATTTGGATGATATTTCCAGTTTTCGGTAAATCGCAGCGAGGTGGGTTCGCACCGTTGATGGTGCGATGCAGAGTTGGTTGGCAATGGCATGATAGGTGGAACCGCCGGCATATTGCTCAGCGATTTGAAGCTCTCTTGGACTGAGCCCATCCACATTCGACACAAGCCGCACTCCGTAGACTGGTTTGATGATTATCAGACCAAACCATGCCCGCAAAAGTAGCGTTCACGCAAATGCAGTAGAGAATATACCGCAAAGTCCAACCACAATTACATCATCTGCAGTATGGCGCGTTTGAGCAACACGGGGCAGTATCAACTTTCTGGAGGCCAATTTTTGGCCACCACCATATGGAGGACACCGTAATGTCAGATCAACAAACCGCCCGCGAATTCTTTGACGCTTGCGAAACCGGCCAGGGCTGGGACGTCTGCAAAACCTGGTGCCACGAGGGCGCAACATTTTCCTGTCAGGCAGACGCACTTGCCGACACGACAACTCTTGCGGGCTATACCGAATGGACAAAAGGACTTTTGGGCCCGGTTCCCGACGGTCATTATGAATTAAAGGCATTTGCGAGTGACGCTGAACGCGGAATTGTGGTGGCAGCAGCGGTATTTCATGGCACCCAGACCGGAGAAGGTGGTCCCGGCGACCCCACAGGCAATACGGTTGCTTCAGATTATGTCTACATGATTTCGCTGGAGGGCGGCAAAGTCAATCACATGACCAAAGTATGGAATGACGGACACGCGCTGCGCCAACTTGGTTGGGCATAATGCGTTGGCAGATGCTGGCACTGTTGTTCTTTGCCCGCATCGGACTTGGGTTCCAATTTCAAACTCTGGCCTCCGTTGGCGACAATCTCGTTGTCGCCTTCGGGTTCGACTACGCCCAAATCGGACTGCTGATCGGGTTGTTCATGGCACCGGGCTTATTTCTCGCATTACCCGCAGGTTTTTCGGGCCGATTTGCATCTGATCGTATATTGGCAGGAATGGGACTGGCCGCACTGTCGGTCGGCGGCATTGTTTCCGGACTCGGCACGGATGGTTTGACCATTGGATTGGGGCGAGTCATTGCCGGTGCTGGTTTCCTGTTCGCAACGCTGTATTTCAGCAAAATGATTGCAGATTGGTTTGAAGGGCGTGAGATCGCAACTGCTATGAGTATCCTCGTAATGAGTTGGCCTTTCGGCATCGCCATGGGCCAGATTGGCCATACCTGGCTGGCGCAAACATTTGACTGGCATACACCATTCTTTGTGGCCTCAGCCTATTGTGGTGTCGCTGCCTTGGCGGTCACCACAATCTATCGCCCACCCAATGATCAAACATCGCTCAAGGGAAGCGCAAAACTCTCCATGAAACCTCAGGAATGGCGATTGGTTGTTTGCGCAGGAATTGCCTGGGGCGTATTCAATGCCGGCTACGTTGTCTATCTCGCTTTTGCACCCAATGTGCTAGTTTCATTAGGAAGTTCCACCCTGACCGCGGCCTCGATTGTCAGCTTCGGAAGCTGGATAATGATTGTATCTGGTACAGTCTGTGGCTTAATTGCCGATCGGTTTGGCCGTCGAGACCTAATATTAATGATTTGCATGACCAGCGCCGTTGTCGCCCTGTTGCTTATTCAAGTTCCCGGTGCAGGCATACCGGCGAGCCTGTTGTTCGGTCTTTTGGGAATGGCCCCAGCGGGTGTCATCATGGCCCTGATCGGACAGGCGGTGCGCGCAGAAAACCGGGCCTTCGGCATGGGTGTCTTTTTTACCGTTTATTACGCGATCATGACGGCCAGTCCGCCAATTGCAGGCTATCTGTTCGACATTCGCGAACGAGCAGATGATCCGCTTGTGTTTGGTATGGCACTTTTTGCAGTAGTGGTTCCCGCGTCCTTGATATTCCGTTACTTCAAGTCAGCAACGCCAGCAGGGCCGCATCAAAAATCTGCATGATCGAGCGGCCGCATCCCCCACCAATTATTGCCAGTCCATCACCACCTTGCCGGCTTCCCCCGAGGCTATGACGTCAAACCCCTGTTGATAATCGTCGATTGAAATACGATGGGTGATCAGGTCGGTCAGATCCAGCCCGCTCTGCACCAGAGCAATCATTTTATACCAGGTTTCGAAGATCTCCCTGCCATAAATGCCTTTGACATGCAGCATTTTGAAAATGATCTTGTTCCAGTCGACGGCGAACTCTGTGGGGGCGATGCCGAGTAAGGCGATCTTGCCACCATTGTTCATCTTGTCGATCATATCCCGCATCGCCGGTGCCGCGCCCGACATTTCAAGTCCCACGTCAAATCCTTCAGTCATGCCGATATCGCGCATCACATCGCTTAAATCCTGATCGGCCGCATTGACCACATGCTGCACTCCAAGCCTGCTGGCCAGTTCCATACGAAACGGGCTGAGGTCGGTAATCACCACTTTGCGCGCGCCTACCCTCTGGGCAACCAGCGCTCCCATAATTCCAATCGGTCCAGCGCCGGTAACCAACACATCTTCGCCAACAAGATCAAAGCTCAGAGCCGTGTGCACGGCATTGCCCAGCGGGTCAAATATCGCAGCGATCTCGTCAGAAATGTCGTCTGGAATCGGCACCACATTGTCTTCGGGAATGCACAGATATTCGGCAAAACTGCCCGGTCGGTTGACACCTACACCCAAAGTATTGCGACAAAGATGACCGCGCCCGGCCCGGCAGTTGCGGCAGATGCCGCAAATGATATGGCCCTCACCTGACACCCGTTGGCCAATTTCAAACTTCCGTGCTGCGCTGCCGGTATCGACAATCTCACCACAAAACTCATGCCCGACCACCATCGGTACCGGCACAGTTTGTGCCGACCAGTCATCCCAATTCCAGATGTGAACATCAGTGCCACAAATGGCAGATTTCCTTACCCGGATTAGCACCTCGTCAGGACCCGGCTCGGGAACATCTACATACTCCATCCAAAGACCGGGTTCCGGCTTGGCTTTCACCAGGGCTTTCATCTTGTTGCTCATTGAATCAGTCCCATGTCCTGGCCAACCTGTATGAATGCATCAATTGCCTGATCAAGCTCCTCGCGGCCGTGCGCCGCCGACATCTGGGTACGAATGCGGTCGAGACCCTGTGGCACGACGGGAAAACTGAATGGTGCGACATAGACACCTTTTTCGACCAAGCGCACTGCCATGTCCTGGGCAAGTTTCGGATCCCGCAGCATAACCGGAATAATCGGGTGCTCTCCCGGCAGCAGATCAAAACCTGCCGCCGACATACGGCTCCGAAAGTGCGTCGCATTGTCAAATAGGCGCTGTTGCCGCTCCGTTGAGGCCTCAAGCATATCCAGCACCTTGAGTGACGTCGCCGCAATCACCGGCGCCAGCGTGTTGGAAAACAAATATGGACGCGATCTCTGTCGCAGCCATTCAACCACCTGCTTACTGGCCGAAGTATAGCCTCCCGATGCACCGCCCAGCGCCTTGCCAAGCGTACCAGTCAATATATCGACGCGCCCCATAACCCCACAATGTTCGTGGGTGCCGCGACCACCCGCTCCCATAAAACCAACAGCGTGGCTGTCATCAACCATTACCATCGCGTCATATTTTTCGGCCAGATCACAGATTTCAGCCAGTTTCGCCAGATAACCATCCATCGAGAATACACCGTCGGTCGCGATCATCTTAAACCGCACGCCCGTACTGTTGGCTTCCATCAACTTGGTTTCCAAGTCTTCCATATCCGAGTTGGCATAGCGATATCTCTGCGCCTTGCACAACCGGATCCCGTCAATAATCGAAGCATGATTCAGCGCATCAGAAATGATCGCGTCTTCTGGGCCGAGCAATGTCTCAAACAGGCCCGCATTTGCGTCGAAACAAGATGAGTAGAGGATCGTATCCTCCATACCCAAAAACGATGACAAGCGGGCTTCGAGTTCTTTGTGTTCTTCCTGCGTGCCACAAATGAAACGCACAGAGGACATGCCGTATCCATAGCGCTCCAGCGCGTCACAACCGCTGCGAATGAGATCGGGATTATCTGACAACCCCAAATAGTTGTTGGCGCAAAGATTGATGACTTGTTTGCCGGACGACAAACTGACTGTGCCAGACTGTTTGCTGGAAATTATGCGCTCCGATTTGAACAAACCGGCATCACGAAGTCCCTGAAGTTCTTCTTTCAAATGGTTGTTCAATTGGTGGTTCATCTGCAGTCTCCCAGGCGGTCATGCAAGCCAAATTGCGGGCCGGCTCTAGGAGCGCATGTTAGCACCATTTGCATCATAAGCCGGGCCGCCCAATATTTCGGCATCACACAGTTTGCCCAAAATTTCCACCTGCAATGCAGTCCCAGGTTTGGAATGTTCAATTCCGACATAGGCCATGGCCATTGACTTTTGAAGATGATGAGCGTAGCCGCCAGAGGTAATATAGCCCACAGCTTCTCCATTCATCAGCACCGCTTCGTCGAGCGTCACATCAATATTTGTGTCGATAACCAACGTTACCAATTTTCGGGATGTTCCCTGTTGTTTGATGTCCAACGTCGCTTTCTTGCCAACAAACTCCTTGTTCCAGTTAATGAAAACATCCAGGCCACTTTCAATCGCGTTGAAATCGGGACGGAATTCCAACGACCATGCTCCCCAGCCTTTCTCCAGACGTAACGACATCAGGCACCGGTTGCCGTACCATCTATAGCCAATGTCGGATCCGGCAGCTTCAATGGCCTCGGCCAGTTTCAGCAAATATTGCGGACGGCAATAAATCTCATATCCAAGTTCACCGGAGAAACTGATGCGATTTAACACTACCGGCACGCCACCAACAAAGCTCTTGCGACAATCCCGGAACTTGAACGCCTCACCACTGACATCATCACGGGTGATACGGCTTAGCAGTTCACGCGATTTCGGTCCCGACAACGCTATTCCGTGCCACGCTTCAGTCTGATTCTCATGCATCACCCCGTCCGGCAAGGTTGTGGAGAAGAAACGACTATGCGCATCCTGCATCGCACCTGACCCGAATAGCATGAACTCTTCTTCGCCCAGACAGGCCACCGTAAGATCGCCATAGAGTCGGCCTTTCTGAGTCAGCATCGGGGTCAGGCATATCCGGCCCGGTTTTGGAATATGACCTGCCATCGTGTTGTCCAGCCATTGTCGGGCGCCGGGCCCCCTCACCAGATGTTTTGCAAAGTTGGCAATCTCAATTCCTCAGAGCGTGTTCCAAACCGAACGCCTGCCCCATCCTCGCACCATTCGCAGCCAACCGGTCATAAAGGGCGGTTGTTTGCTGCATCCGCCCCTTTGGCAGGGTTTCATTGGGAAATGTCATGACAAAGCGGCGTTCGTAGTTTTCCGTACTCTTTACGGTGCCCCAATCTGGAGATGCCCAGGTCCCAAATCTGGCAACATCCATTGCCCACACATCAATAGAAGGTTCCCCATCAATCATCCATTCGGCCAAGGTCAGGCCAACTCCTCCTCCCTGACAAAAACCAGCCATCACACCCACCGCACACCAATAATTGTGCATGCCGGGAACAGGTCCGATCATCGGGTTTCCATCGGGTCCAAACGTGAAGGGTCCATTGATCGACTGTCGAATACCGGCATTGGCAAGTGCCGGAATTCGCTCGAACCCGAGTTCCAATCGATCAGCAATGCGTTCCAGATCGGGCTGCAGCAACTCGTGGCCGAAATCCCAAGGTGTACCTTCCACCTTCCATGGCGTGCCCTTGGGTTCATAAGTTCCGAGCAACATGCCGTCGCGCTCCTGACGAAAATAGAGGTTTGCCTCATAATCAAAACCACAAGGCAACCGGTGGCCCGCTTCTGCAACCTCATCAATCCGCTCCGTTAGGAGATAATGATGCTCCATTGGCTGGACCGGCAAGTTGAGACCTGCCATCTGACCAACCTCTCGGGCCCACAGGCCTCCACAATTGACGATGTGCTCAGCGATGATGGTGCCTTTATCAGTGACGACTTCCCACTGACCATCGGAACGCATTTTGGTTTCTGTGACAGGTGTGTGGGTGAAATATTGACCGCCATAATGCCGGGCCGCCTTGGCAAAGGCATAGGTCGTTCCAGATGGGTCAAGATCGCCGTCCTGATCGTCCCAAAGTGCGGCATGGTAGTGCCGGGGATCAATCAGCGGATGACGCTGCGCAACCTCTTCCGGTGAAATAAACTCCTGATCAAGCCCCATGTAACGCGCTTTCGAACGTTCGCGCTTCAGATAGTCGTACCAGGTCTTGTTGGAAGCCAAATAAAATCCCCCGGTCAGGTTCAATCCAACAGACTGACCGGAAAGCTCTTCGATCTCTTTGTACAAATTGATGGTGTAACTTTGTAGCCGCGAGATATTGGGGTCGGAGCTGATGGTATGAATCTGCCCCGCCGCATGCCACGAAGAGCCCGAAGTCAGTTCATTTCGCTCCAGCAGGATCGTTTCTTTCCAGCCGAATTTTGCCAGATGGAAAAGAACCGAACAGCCAACAACGCCACCACCGATCACAACGCATTTTGCGTGCTTGGGCAGTGATTTTTTGCCGCCCGTGTCGTCCCTTTGAATGTTCAAAGTTGACTGCGCCATGGTGTCGTTGGTCATTGGCCTCTCCTGCCATATTCGATTAGCTTATCGACTGGTATCAGCTTCAAAAGCTTGCCCGCAATCTCTGACGCGCAGCAACCCTTCGCCATATCATTAGTCGAATTTATCGCCCCAACTCGCATCATATCGTAATTCAAATCTGGCGGAATAAGAGCATTTCGCCCAAATTAATCGCAATTTCGCCACTCAGAACTTTGTTGGTCAGTTTCAGCAATTCTGAAGGAACGATCCCATGATAACGAAAAACCATCCTATTGCTCTTCTATGATCCGCAGATATGATGATTGCACCACCAGTCCTGTTCATTGCACCGGCCACCTCAATCCATGAACATCAATTTTAAGCAGATCGAGGCATTTGTCTGGGTGGCCGACCTGAAAAGTTTTCGCCGTGCTGCCGAGCGGCTGAACACCACACAACCCAACATTTCAACCCGCGTGGTCAAGCTGGAACAGTCTCTGGGCATCAAACTGATGGAGAGAGATGCGGGGTCAGTTCGCCTGACAGCCAAAGGCAAACAAATGCTGGTTGCTGCCCGTCAGATATTGCATTCGGCAGAAAGTTTTGTAGACGCGGCCGGCCAGGCCAGTCAGATCGCCAGCACAATCAGGATCGGAGTCACTGAGATGGTGGCAAACACCTGGCTTCGGCAGTTCCTGCGCTCAGTAAAGGAGCAATTTCCAGATCTCAATATTGAGCTCACCGTAGACCTGTCGACCAATCTGAAACCACAATTGTTTTCGCGAGCAATCGACATAGCGTTTCAAAATGGACCGTTCGCCCGCACCACGTCAGGCAGTGAAGATTTGGGTAGGTTTCCCTTCATCTGGGTTGGATCGCCTGATCTCGAAATCTTCAATTTGGATCAACCTTCCAAAGAAGATATGCAAGCCTTACCCATATTGGCGCATTCCAGAGAGGCCAAACAGTTTCCAGAAATTGAAGCACATTTTGGTGGGGAAAATGGTCGCAACACCAGTTTGATATCTTCAAGCAGCATTTCGTCCTGCATTCACATGGCGATCGAACGAATGGGTATTACCGCGGTTCCTGCGGCGATGGCACAACGTTATCTGGAAGATGGCCAGTTAAAAATTATCAACTATTCCTGGTTACCTGAACCATTGGAATTCCTGGCTCGCTATGATGCCATCGCGACGCCCGCAGTAGTTGCCGAATTGGCCAAGCTGGCCCGGGATATTGTCCTGAATTATCCAAAAGGTGACGCGCAAAAGAATAAATAATCGTTATCCTCTCGATGCAATAATATAATTTTTCATACGATCCCAAGATTGCTAGATAGCCGACTGAGCATAATTACGGAGTTCTGCAGATGGCGAATTCTTCTATCCGCATGGGAGTAGATATCGGCGGCACCTTTACCGATGTGGTTTTGGAAATCGACGGGGCACAAACTTCGGCCAAGGTTCTGACAACCTACGCCGCACCGGAAAACGCAATCATTGACGGCATCGGTCAGGTCTGTACCAAGGCGGGTATTCAACCAGGCGAAGTTGATCAGATTATTCACGGAACCACGCTCGCCACAAACGCCCTAATTGAGCGACGTGGGGCCAAGACTGCGCTGATTACCACCAAGGGTTTTCGTGATGTCATCGAAATGCGCACAGAATCGCGTTTTGAACAATATGATCTCAATCTCAATCTGCCCGAACCGCTCCTCCCCCGTTATCGGCGCTATAGTGTTGAAGAGCGCGTCGACGCCAGTGGCAATGTCCTGATTGCGCTTGATCGCAAGGAAGTTGAAAAAGTCGCCGATCAGCTCGCAGAAGCCGGTTATGTCAGCGTTGCCGTTGGGCTTATTCATTCCTATGCCAATGACACCCACGAAAAAATGATCCGTGAGGTACTTCAGCAGAAACTCCCCAACGCGATGGTTTCCATATCGTGCGAAGTTTCACCCCAGATGCGCGAATATGAGCGATTCAACACGGTAGTTGCCAATGCTTATATCAAGCCATTGATGAAGTCCTATCTTGGCCGGCTCGAAGGTCGGCTTCGCGATGAAGGCATATCCTGCAACATTTTCCTGATGCATTCTGGAGGCGGCATAATCTCACTTGAAAGCGCTGCAGAATTTCCGGTGCGATTGGTCGAATCAGGTCCCGCCGGTGGCGCAGTATTCGCCGCCCACATCGCCGCACGCTATGGTCTCGATAAGGTCTTGTCTTTCGATATGGGTGGCACCACCGCCAAGATTTGCCTGATCAAAAATCAAACCCCTAAAACCAGCCGGGTATTTGAAGTTGCCCGCACCTATCGATTCAAAAAAGGCTCGGGAATGCCGATCTCGATTCCGGTGATCGACATGGTGGAAATCGGTGCGGGTGGTGGTTCACTGGCACATGTGGATTCGCTGCGACAGATTCGCGTCGGGCCGGAATCTGCGGGTTCGGAACCCGGACCGGCCTGTTACGGACGTGGAGGTGAAAACCCGGCGGTAACCGACGCGGATTTGATCTTGGGAAGGCTTGATGCTGACAATTTTGCCGGTGGAACGATGCAACTCAGCATGGACAGTTCATCAGAAGCGCTGGAATCTGGTCTGGGTAATATTCTCGGCATGGATGCTCAAACGGCAGCTTTTGGGTTGGCCGAAGTGGTGGACGAGAATATGGCCAATGCGGCAAGGGTCCATGCCGTTGAAAATGGCGAGGATCTATCCGAATACACTATGATAGCTTTTGGCGGCGCGGCGCCGCTTCATGCAGGTCGCCTATGTGAAAAACTGGGAGTTGACCGACTTCTGGTTCCTCCAGGAGCCGGAGTTGGTTCTGCAATTGGCTTTCTGCGGGCGCCATTCAGCTTTGAAGCAAACCGCTCGGTATACATGAAGCTGTCGGACTTTGACGCTGCAAAGATCGTCTCCTTGTTGAAAGACCTGCAAAGTGAATCCACCGGTTTTGTCAGAAATTGCGACGCGAAGGCCGAAATACTCTGCGATTTCAAGGTCTATATGCGCTATACAGGTCAAGGCTGGGAAATTCCCATTACGCTGAGCCAAACGCAGGCATTAAACCCCGATGCCGATACATTCCTGCACCTGTTTGAAGAGGATTACACCAAGCTTTTTGGCAGACCGGTTGCCGGCATGGATGTTGAGATAACCGTTTGGGCCGTTAATGCGACGACGCCACCGATACCAGTCAAACCAATATCTCAGACGGCCGACAGCGATGCTTCACCGGTTGAAATAGAATCCACACGGCAGCTGTTTGATCCGGCACTTGGCAAACCGTGTCGAGCCAATGTGGTGCTGCGAGACCGGATGCATTCCGGCAACCAGCTCTCCGGTCCGGCCGTTATCACCGAAGATGAAACCACAATTGTTATTCCGTCCAGCCGTCGAGCCATTCGCCAAACCGACGGATGCATTGACATGTCCATTGGAAATTGAGGAGGACAATCATGGCGCAAACTCACACCCAGGTTTCCCTGCAAGTCATGTGGAACCGCTTGATCTCAGTTGTGGAGGAACAGGCACAGGCTCTGGTCCGGACCGCATTTTCCACATCGGTTCGCGAAGCCGGCGACCTTTCTGCCGGGGTCTATGATGTTGCCGGCCAAATGCTCGCTCAGGCCGTCACCGGCACCCCCGGTCACGTCAATGCCATGGCAGATGCAGTTGGGCATTTCATTCGCAGAATCGGTCGCCAGAATATTTTTGAAGGTGACGTCTATCTCACCAACGATCCGTGGGAAGGCACCGGGCACCTGCACGACATCACCATGGTGACACCGAGCTTCCACAACGGCGTGTTGGTCGGTTTTTTCGCCTGCACAGCCCATATTGTCGATATCGGCGGACGCGGATTTGGCGCCGATGCGGCCAGCGTTTACGAAGAGGGCCTTTATATTCCGATCATGAAATTCGCCGCACGTGGAGAGGTTGATCAAACTCTGGTCAGAATCGTCCGCGGCAATGTGCGGGAACCCGATCAACTCATAGGTGACATGTACGCCCTGGCGACCTGTAACGAAATTGGCCACCGTCGTCTGATCGACATGATGCGGGAATTTGGCCTTGAAGACTTAACTGAAATCGCCGACTTCATTCTCGAAAATTCTCGTCGTGCCACGCTTGAGTGTATCGCTGCGCTTCCACGAACAAGTGCTGAAGGAGAAATGACCGTCGACGGTTTCAGCCAACCGATCAAATTAAAGGTCAAACTGACAATCACGCAAGACAGCATAACGTCCGATTTCACCGGGTCGTCCGGCGTCGACAAGAAGGGCATCAACTGCCCGCTGGTTTATGCCAAGGCTTATGCTTGCTATGCACTCAAATGCGCCATCGCTCCCGAAATTCCAAACAATGCGGCATCACTGGCGCCGTTTCTGATCGAGGCACCGGAAAACACCATCGTCAACGCCCTGCATCCCGCACCGGTCGCGTTGCGCCATATTGTCGGCCATTTTGTTCCCGACGTGGTTTATGATGCACTCGACAAGATCATTCCCGCACTTGTACCTGCCGAAGGAGCTGGATGCCTGTGCAATTTTCAGCTTTCGTTGCGGCCTCGTACCGATCAAAAGGCTCCGGATGGAACCGTCCGATCAGAGGTCCTTACCTTCAACTCTGGAGGTTCCGGAGCTCGTCCTGAACATGACGGACTAAATGCAACGGCTTTTCCTTCGGGTGTGATGACTATGCCGATTGAAGCGACGGAACACGCAGGTCCAATCATTATCTGGCGCAAGGAACTGCGACCCGACAGTGGAGGCGAAGGCAAGCAACGCGGAGGCCTCGGCCAATTTATGGAGGTTGGCTCGGTGCATGGCCATGAGTTTGATTTTCAGGCCATGTTCGATCGGGTACACCACCCTGCACGCGGAAGACAGGGTGGTGGAAATGGTGCCCCAACAACGATTATGCGCGATGATGGTGCCGAAATGCGCGGCAAGGGGAAACAATTCGTCCCGCACGGACGCAAGGTACTGCTGGCCTTTCCGGGAGGTGCCGGATACGGCAATGTCGAACAACGAGATGAATCCAAGGTCAGGCGTGACCTGGCTCATGGCTACATCTCGACTGATATGGCAAAATCGACATACGGCCTCTCAGACAAAGCCATAACCGAAGTTGAAGCCGCCATAAGAAAAGGGGAAGCGGAATGATCTGGAAGCACCAGTTTTCACATTCTGTTACTCAACCACAAGATACTGCGATCCACGATTGAGCGGATCGCTTCAGACCAGCAAATATTTGAAAGGGTCATCATCTGATGAAAATGCAGGAAAATCTTTTTATCCGTGCCATCGCAGCCGGGAAAAAGCAGATCGGGCTTTGGACAAGCCTGTCCAGTCCATTTGTGTCGGAAGTTGTCGCTCCATCTGGTTATGACTGGGTTCTGATCGATATGGAGCATTCGCCCAACGACTATTTTACCGTGCTGGGCCAACTGCAATCTTTTGCAGCCACGGAAACCACCGCAATTGTTCGTCCGGAATGGAACAACCCGGTGGTTGTAAAACGCCTGCTGGACCTGGGCGTACCAGGCCTGCTGTTTCCAATGATTCAGTCAATTGAAGAAGCCGAACTGGCGGTTGCATCCACCCGGTATCCACCCAATGGAACCCGTGGCGTAGCTGGCGGAACACGGGCAACCAAATTTGGACGGTTGACCGATTATGTTTCACGAGTTGAAGACGAAACGGCAATTCTGTTGCAGTTGGAAACTGCAGATGCAGTTGCGCAAGCGGAAGAAATTGCCGCAATCGATGGAGTGGATGGCATATTTTTTGGCCCTGCCGACATTGCAGCGGATATGGGTAAAGTCGGAAATCCAATGGACGAAGAGGTCTGGGCGCTGATCAATTCAGCCGCTCAAAAGCTGATCGCCAAAGGCGTACCGGTAGGAACCCTGGTTCTCGATTCCAAATTTGCCGCCAAACTGCTCAACGATGGCTTCACATTTGTCGCATGCGGCACCGATACGGCGCTGCTTGCCAAGAGTGCAGACAATTTGTTGGCCGGAGTGAAAGCGGATCTGACATGAGCCTACTACATCACAACTAACCCCTTCTCATGCTCGAGTAAGTATTATGAAAAAAATTGTCCTGACCGGTGCCGCCGGTCGCCTCGGTTCCTACCTTCGTGAACCTTTGACCAATATTGCCGACGAATTGGTGTCAACCGACCTGGCTGATGACATTGGCACACTTTACCCCGGAGAATCCTATCAAAAGGGTGACCTTGCCAGCCTCGATGAAATGATGCGTGTGTTGGATGGCGCAGAAATGGTGGTACACATGGGCGCCTATGCTGATGAAGGCCCATTTGACAAATTGCTCGGCCCAAACTTCATCGGCGCGTACAATATCTGGGAGGCCGCCTATCAAAACGGATTGCGCCGGGTGGTATATGCCAGTTCCATTCATGCTGTTGGCATGTATCCAAAAAACCAGTTTATCGACACCGAAGTGCGCCATCGCCCCGATACATTCTATGGTTTGGCTAAATGTTTCGCCGAAGATCTGGGCAGCATGTATTGGGACAAGCGCGGATTGGAAAGTGTTCACATGCGCATTCTCTCCTGCGCGCAGGTCAACAACGCCCGGGCATTGGGATCCTGGCTTTCATATGATGATTTGATCCAACTGACCCAACGCTGCATCGAAACTCCGGTGACAGGTTTTTCTGTTGTCTATGGGGTGTCGGATAATGATCGGGCACCGGTGGACAATTCCAAGGCAGGATTTTTGGGATTTCGACCCAACGACAATGCTGAGCAATTTGCGGAAAATGTTCTCGCTGCGGAACCAAATATGGATCCCCAGGATCCCGGGCATATGTGCCATGGAGGGCCATTTGCCTCTGTTGAACTGGGCAATAGCGGCACTGCACAAATGAACATCGTGGATGATTCAAAGAAACATTAAAGGAGAACAAAAATGTCCGATAAACCTGTAGCTCTCGTTGTTGGTGGTGGCAGCGGAATTGGTGCTGATGCAGCACGCAAACTGGCTGAATCCGGCTATAATCTTGGCGTTATGTCATCTTCCGGCAAGGGCGAAGCGCTGGCCAATGAACTTGGGGGGCTGGGTTTTACCGGGTCCAATCTCAAAGTCGCAGACCTGGCCCAATTTGTTGACAGTGCAATGGACAAATTTGGACGCATTGATGGTGTGGTCAACTGTACGGGTCATGGACCGAAAGGTCCTGTCGACGAATTGACCGACGAAGATTGGCACCTCGGCATGGATTATTACATGCTCAACGTCGTCCGCATGACCCGACTGGTACTGCCGGTTATGCAGGCCCAGAAATCCGGTTCAATCGTCAACATCTCAACATTTGCCGCCTTTGAACCGGATGCGGATTTTCCAACTTCCGCCGTATTCCGTGCAGCGCTCGCGGGCTACACGAAGCTGTTTGTAAACAAATTTGCCGCCGAAGGTATTCGCATGAACAATATCCTGCCGGGATTTATCGACAGCCTGCCAGAAAAACCCGATCGAGTTGCCCGCATTCCTGCCGGGCGATACGCCAAAGTGCGAGAATTGTCTGACACAATTGAATTCTTTGTTTCCGATGCATCCAGTTACATCACCGGTCAAAATATTCGTGTTGATGGAGGTCTGACTGCATCAGTCTGATCGAAGGTGTCAAAACACTGAATTGTAACTGGTCCGGCAAAATTCGCAGTTGGAATTTCCGATTCCCATTCGATTTTTCCCTTCCGCTCAGAATCATATTGTATTTCGAGCATGAATGTGTTGGAAATAATCAGCAAATTAGGCTGATCGAATGCCAAAAGATTGGTAACTACCCAGCTACCCCAACCTGATGCTTTTATAGACGGCCCATCAGAC
>JAALLE010000016.1 GCA_011087605.1 Hyphomicrobiales bacterium | reverse complement strand
CAAATTGTCGCACCTAATGGCAGCAGAAATAGGGTAGCTGAGTAGTTACAATTTTGGAAAGAAACATCCCAAGTACAGCCCAGGCCGACAGGCATGCGGACATCACCAACAACAAAACGATCAGCAAAGTTGTTATTTGGGTTTGTCCGGCAGCGGTGACATAGACACTCATCAATATCCAGCCTTTGGGATTGAGAAGTTGAAACAGAGTCAGGCCAACGTGTGAATGATGCGGAATTCGGGTGTTGACGGCAGGTTTTTCTTGGTCGGCGCGGAGCATGTTAATCCCAAGCCAGCCAAGATAGAGCGCGCCCAAAAACCCCATTATCGGTCGCGACATCGGAACCATGTTGACCATGGCGTCCAAGCCCAATTTAACCATCGCGAACAGAAACACGGATCCAAGCGTGATGGCTCCAATGGTCCTGGCCGCAGCGGCCAATCCTCCACGCATGGCAGAGTTTAAGACAAACAGGTTGTTTGGTCCCGGGGTGATGGCCGCGATAATCAGCAAGCCCAATGCGGGGGCGAAATCACCCATTGCTTATCTGTGAGAGAGTGGAATGGTCTACGTCAATAAACCCGCCGCATCGAAGTGCGAGTTGCGTTGGGCCCAATTTATGTCGGAGGTGTGGGGCGAACCAATCATTGTCGGGGGCAATGGCAATAATCGGATTGGGGTCCCGACCGTCAGCGAGATAGCACCCACGACGCATTTGTTCGAAATCGATAGAGTTGCGGACGCAATCAACGGCGAACAGATCGCGCGCATACTCCCAAAGATGGGAATAATCAGCCAGACGCCGCTTTGAGCATTTGAACAGCACGGCATAAACAGCATCGAATCTCACCAGCGATGGAAATATCCACAGATCGGTTTCAGTGATCACAGGTCCAAAATAGAAGCGATTAACAGCCAGATGCTGGTTGATACAATCAAGTGTTTCAAACACCAGAGTGACAGCCTGATCGTAAGCGTCCTGTTGTTCGGCAAACCCGGCCTGATAGACCGCGTTATTTAGTCCATGATAGATCATTTGGTTCGCCGCCTCGATCTTGGCCCGCAGAGAAGGCGGGCGCATTGTCACCTGTGGTATGTGGTGGCCGCCAACCAAGTCCAAAATTTTCAATATGTCGGAAGATTCGTTTGAAACTATGCGCTGTTCTGTTGAGTCCCAAAGAAGTGGAACGGTTGAACGGCCTGAATAGGCCGGGTTGTGGAGCGTATAGAGCTGGTGCAAATGAGTGATGTATGATGGACGTCCGGGCACTTGCCAGACTTCGCCACCATTTGCCGCATAGCCTTCAACACGCGGGCCGTGTGCATAATGAACTGGCACTGCCATACGGCGGATTGCGTGCAGCAGAACGGTTCTGTGAGACCAGGGACAGCTGTGTGAGGCTATCAGAAGGAAAGATTTGGGGTTTTTGCTCATTCGGGCGGCAATTGCAGCGGGATTTTCGGCCCTGATAGGGCTGGCTGCCCTGAGATAGGTGCCATTTTTGATGATTGTGTCTTGGTGGATCCATCGTCCGTTCTGCAGCATTCCCATGGTGATTTTCTCCTTTGCAGAAGATATCTAACCGGGTGTGGCAAAAAATACTGTTCACAAATTGGGAGGTTTTGGTCTAATTTACAGACCATGAAAAACTTACCACTTTCTTCGTTGCGGGCTTTGGCTGCGGTTTATGTGTCGGGCGGGGTCCGGCCGGCCGGGCGCTTATTGGGGGTGGCACACTCGGCCATAAGCCATCATTTGAAGGAACTTGAAGCTTGGATTGGTGTGCCGCTGTTTGCCCGCCATGGGACACGCGGAGCCATCAAGTTTACTGAGCAGGGTGAAAGGTTGGGCCGCCAGTGTCTCGACACATTTGAATCACTTGAAAGATCGGTAATTTCGGTGCGGGAATCGCGACGTGCCAATGGTCTGATAGTCGCAACAACACCATCCTTTGCAGTGCGTTGGCTTTTGCCTCGTTTGCCGCAATTCCAGGAAAAACACAGCTCGGTGGAAGTTTCGATTGTCGTTGATCAAGCGCCCAAACTGCCGATGGATGAAGGCGCTGATATTAGCATCCGAATGGGATCCAGGCCGAGTGTCAGCAACAGTAAACCACTGATGGATGATGTGCTGTTTCCCGTGGTGAGCCCTAACTTGCTGAGTTCGCGACCAGGCGACAGCCTAGAACTTTCAAAATTGCCATTGCTCCACGATCGGGACCCGAACACATTATGGTCGCATTGGCAAAAGGAATTCGGACTATCCGACTTCAACACCAGTCAGGGCGCGCGGTTTACATCATCTGACCTGGTCTTAAGAGCCGCCGAGCAAGGTTTAGGTGTTGCCCTCGCCCGCGGTCGCCTGGCACACGATTTATTGATGAATGGTAGTCTGGTTAGAGCGTGGAAAGATATGGAGATCCCTCTTGTCGATGCCTATTGGGTGATCGAGGGCGAAAACAGTGGCCGGGCGGCTGTTCGAATTTTTGTCGACTGGCTTTATGCCTGCGCGGCTTCCCAGGAAGAAGCCTTGTTTGATAAAGAAGCGGTCGACTAAGATTCCACCGCCGGGCTAGCCAGACAAATGGCTGAACCGAGCGACGACCTGAGTGTAAATGTCGACCTTAAAATCAACAATCAGATCCGGCAGTTTGGCCATGTCTTCCCAGCGCCAGTCATCAAATTCCGGGGTGTGATTGTCCGGCGGAGGATTGATGGCAATTTCAGACTCATTGCCGTCAAACCGATAGGCAAACCACATTTGCTTCTGTCCCCGATATTTGCCACGCAAGCCGGTGCCAAGCATGTGGGTCGGTAAATCGTAAGTCAGCCATTCATTGGTCTGATCCAGCAAAGTGACGCTGGATATGCCGGTTTCCTCATAGAGTTCACGCAAGCTGGCGGGTTTGGGATCTTCCCCCTTATCGATGCCGCCCTGTGGCATTTGCCAGCGTTTTGGTGAGCCTGAATATTCCGTGTTGCCTTCAGACATCCGGTGGCCAATCCAGACCTTGCCTGCGCCATTGAGAACCATGATACCGACACAGGGGCGATAGGGCAGATGCTGCCATTGATCGGTCAAATATTCATCTCCCATAGTCCTTCAACAGGTTGCTGACGGGAACAATGATAATGTCGCTCTTTTCTGCCTGTTTTGCCCAATCCTTGATGATCCTGACTGATTCTGGAAAAGCCGATGCCGTTCCGATGGCAAAACCTCTGGCCTTGGCCAGAGATTCCAGCACTTTGAGGTTGTTGCGAATACGGTCTTCCTTGCGCACAGCATCGATGATGATGTTGCCGGAGGCGTGGGGCAGGCGCAGGTCCTGCGCCAATTTGACCGCCACACTGGCACTGGCAGACCCATCGTCAATATAGCCCAGGCCCCGATTGCGGATTTCTTCGAGCAAAGGCCGCAGATCAGCGGATTTTCCAGTTAGACCAGCCCCGAGATAATTCATGACAACCGGGTAATTTGTCATACGTCCCAATGCCCAGCGCATGTTCATCAGGTTCTTGCCCGGCTCTACTCCGCTGACCAGAGTTCTTGGGCCGGGATTGATTGTTGGATAACCAAGCGGCTCCATTGGCAATTGCAAGACAACTTCATGCCCCTCCCGACGGGCATTTTGCATCCATCTTTGCAGAGAATTTCCAAATGGGGAGAACCCTAGTGAGATCGAAGAGGGCAAATCCTTGATCGCCGCCTGAGTGCCGGTCTGGCTGAGGCCCAGCCCACCGACAACAATCGCAATTCGATTGGTGCCACTGACACCACTGGACTGGGAATAGGCGTCCAACGGGCGCACATTGCCGTCAGATATGCGGGGCAGGGAGCCAAATTCGGATTTCTCCACCAGATCCGGAACCGGCATCCAGTTCGATAATCTGGCAGTTGGTTTCTGGACCGGTTTGAAGGCAGGCGCTTCGGCCTGACCATTCGATGCGTTGGGCAGGGGCTCTACAGGGCTGAGGGGTTTGACCTTGCTGAGGTCGAATTCGGCTCCCGATTGTCCAACTGTCGCCGGTTTGTTTGGTTGATTCCCGACGGAGGCCGGTTGTTGGGGAGCAACCGCTGGTGTGGTTGCTGATCCGGCCGGGTTGGCATCATTGATGGCCACACTGGTGCGGCCGTCGTCCCTGGCATCAAGAACAAAATATGCGGTCAGGCTGAGAAGTACTGTTCCTGCAGCCATAATGGCAGGCAGAACCCATTGACGATCAGATGGCACTTTGCCGGGCTTCCCCAGCGGTTTGTGCAGATCATCCATTGGCGGTAACCCCCAGCGGCATCACAGGGTTAGAATCGTTAAACGCGCTTACAACCTTCAACATTGCCCACAACCCCATCAAGGCTTGGCGGAAATGCAGCGTCACTTTTGATTCCACGCAACAGATCGAGAGCATAGTTCAACTGAACATCGTCCTTGGGGTCAGGTGGCACATAGGCAAACGAGCCGGAACCTGAATCATCCTGACTTTCACCTTCGATTGAATTGCGCAGACTGGATTCGCCGCGAGCTTCAAGGCGGCCCTTCAGTTCATCCGGCAATGGTTGTTCAATCTTGATGTCCGGATCAATGCCCTTGCCCTGAATGGAACAGCCGGAAGGCGTGTAATAAAGTGCTGTTGTCAATCTTAGCGCGCCGTTGTCACCCCCCAGAGGGATAATGGTCTGAACAGAGCCCTTGCCGAACGAGCGGGTGCCGAGCACGGTGCCGCGACGATGGTCCTGCAGTGCACCAGCAACAATCTCCGAAGCACTGGCCGATCCACCATTGATCAAAACAATGACCGGTTTGCCTCGTGTCAGATCGCCGGGAGTTGCGTTGTTGCGCTGAACGTCGTTCTTGTCGCGACCCCGGGTGGAGACGATCTCACCACGGTTGAGGAAGGCATTCGATACGCCAATGGCCTGACCCAACAGGCCGCCGGGGTTAAGGCGCAGATCAAGCACGTAGCCCTTGAGTTTGTCGTCTGAGACGTCTTCGCGAATCTTCTTGATAGCGTTTTCTACGCCGGGAAGCGTTTTTTCGGTAAATCCGTTGACGTCTACATAGCCAACGTCATCGCCTTCCACCCGAAATTTTACGGATTTGAGTTCAATAATCGCTCGAACAATCTTGATCTTGAGTGGCTTGTCGGCGCCTTTTCTCAAAATCGTCAATTCAATTGGCGTGTTGACCAGCCCGCGCATTTTCTCAACCGCTTGCTGCAATGACAGACCGCGAACATTTTCACCATCGATCTGGCTCACCAGATCACCGGCCAGAACGCCTGCCTTGGATGCGGGTGTGTCATCAATCGGAGTGATCACTTTGACCAGCTCATTTTCCATTGTCACTTCGATGCCAAGGCCGCCGAATTCACCCTTGGTCTGCTCCCGCATGGAGTTGCTTTCCTTGAGATCAAGGTAAGACGAATGAGGGTCCAGCGCCTGTAACATGCCATTGATGGCATTTTTGATCAGTTTTTCTTCTTCGGGCTTGGTTACATACTGCGAACGGACCCGCTCAAAAATATCCCCGAAAATATCAAGTTGACGGTAGGTTTCAGAACCTGCGGCATCAGCTTGGGACGCAAATTGGGATCCCTGGTGTACGGCCACTGCAGTCAAGGCGCCCACTGCGGCAGCTGTCATCAGCAAAGATATTCTGCGAATCATTTCCTAAACCCTTTTAAGTGCCCTGTTTCGGGCGATTTTGCTTTTGCGACCCCTTGCGGATGGCCCACCAGGGAGCCGGGTCGATAGATTTGCCGTCTTTGCGCAACTCTACAGTCAGAACAGGCTTATTGGAACCCAAATCTAAAGGAATTGCAGCGGCAAAACGGATCACGCCCATTCTACCAACTGGTTCACCGGCCAAAACGAATCTGCCAGCCTCCACATTGACTTCGGCAAGACCGGACAGAACCATGTGATAACCTTCACCTGCGTTCAAAATAAGGATCTGCCCGTAAGAACGAAAAGGCCCGGCATAAACCACCCAACCGTCTGTGGGAGAACGGACACGGGCATTGGGACGTGTAGACATGGCGACGCTGCTACTCTTGCCTTGTCCGAATGCTTCCTCACCAAATCCATATAAAACCTGGCCGCTGACAGGACGCAACAATGTGCCCTGGGCCTGACTGAAAGCAATTGCAGGCTCGATGCGAGATGGGTTGTAAACATTGGCCAGCGAGCCATTTTGGTCTGACGGAACCTTACCGGCTTCGAGTTCTTTTCGCGTACTTGCCAAGCGGTCGCTCTCGCGTTTCTGACGCCGTAAATCCGCTTCCTTGGCGGCCTTGGCAGCTGCGGTGGCCGACGCAATCTGGCTTTCCAGATCGCTAATCAAATCTTTGAGAGATACAGCCTTTTTGCCAAGCTCAATGGCCCGAGCGCGCTCACTGACGAGTTCGTTGCGGGATTGTGTGGCCAGACTTTGCTTTTCTTCAACCAGCACAGACAATCTGGTTTCGTCTTCCGCCAACCTGTTAAGACCGCGGTTAAGATTTTCCTTTTCCTGTTCGACGGAGGCGGAAATCTCCTTCAGGGCGTTGAGTTCGGTGAGCAAAATTTTGGCTTGCGACCCGATTTCAGGCACCACCGAGCCCAAAAGTATGGCGCTGCGCACCGAAGCCAGTGCATCTTCCGGCCGAACCAGCAGGGCTGGTGGCGGATTGGTGCCCATTCGCTGAAGTGCTGCGAGTACTTCGCTCAAAAGGGCGCGCTTGCCGTGTAATGAACTGCTCAGCCGATTTTGTGATTTTAACAGGACGGTCAACCGTTCTTCGGTTTCAGAGATTGATTTTTCGAGTTCCTGGCCTCGTTTGGCTCCTTCGATTAGTGCCCGGTTGATAGCCCCAACATCCCGGTCGAGCGTTTCTATCTGCTTTTTCAACGCCAGTTGACGTTGCTCAGCAGCATTTAAACTGTTGGTGACGGCTTCCAGTTGTTCAATGGTGGACTGGCGGTCGGTGATGCTTGATTGCGCTGCCGCCACGCCTGCAATCGACAAAACAATGATTCCCGCGGCGAAAAGCCCTCGCAAGGTCCGTGGAATAAACCAGATTTTGCATGTTAAGCGCATGGTGCAACAAGGCCGAGTTCGATGCGGGCAAACTAGTCCCGCCAGTGTTAATGTTTAATTAACCATGAATGACGCTCAGCGACCACTGTTTAAGCCTGAACGGCACTAATCCCGATGATAGGGGTGGTTGGTCAATATGGTAACGGCTCTGTAAGCCTGCTCCAAAACGAGCACCCGAACCAGCTGATGGGGAAATGTCGCCGTCCCAAATGAAATCAGTTTGTCGGCCTGGTTCGTCAAATTTGGATCAAGCCCGTCCGGGCCACCAATAATCAGCGCCAAAGCCGGAGACCCGCCGTCAAGTTGCTGGCTTACATGTTTTGCAAATTGTCTGCTGCTCGGAGACTTGCCGCGTTCGTCAAAAGCAAAGATCGTACAATTATCCGGCAACCGAGAAAGCAGGCTTTGCGCTTCTTCCCGTTTGCGATTGGCGCTGGAAGACGCCCGGCTTTCAACAATTTCAATGGTTTTTACCTGCGTGATGCCAATCGCCTTGCCGGCCTTGATCAGGCGGTCGCCATAGCGGGCGACAAGCTCTTGTTCGGGCCCCTTTTTAAGCCGCCCGATTGCAGCAAGTATTAATTGCATCAGCAAGCTGGCGGCTTAAGCCGGCTCACCTTCTGCAATTGTCGACCACATTTTCTCCAGATTGTAGAAGTCGCGAACTTCAGGTCTGAAAATATGGACAATGACATCGCCGGCATCGACCAGCACCCAGTCACAGGCGGGTACGCCTTCAACTTTGGGGCTACCTTCACCAGCATCCTTTAAGTCGCGCAACAGCCGGTCAGTGACCGCGTTGACATGACGATGCGAGCGCCCGCTGGTGACGATCATATGATCGGCGACGGGTGACTTACCTTCAATGTCGATATGAGTGGTTTCTTCGGCCTTGGAATCATCAAGGCTGGCAAGGATGGTTTCCAGAAGCGATTCGGGCTTGCTGCCCGGCGCGGCACTGGTCGTTTGAGTTTGTGCGTTCAGTTTGTTGGCCTTTCTGTGGCTTTTTGGACGGGGAGGAATTCCCCGATATACGATCACCATTCACACTTTACATCTGCATGATAGCAGATGCCCCATGATAAGCGCCAAACGATGACAAGTTCAATATATAGTTGCAGTCACTTTTTCTGTGCCCGTATTGCAGTCGACGACAAAGAATTGCGCGGCCCATGTAAAAAGGTCCAGGCTGGTGCCTTGAAGTCTGCCAGTAATGGCGCATCGCTTTCGTCGATTCGATAATGGCGCAATACCTGCGCCGCCCTGGCTGAATGCAGGGCAAGGGTCGAGCCTGGGCGATCAATCACCGCGATGGGCAATAGTTTGGCAATGTCCCGCCAACGCTCCCAAAGATGGAATTGCCCAAGGTTGTCGGCCCCCATTATCCAAACGAAGCGGACATTCACATTGCGTTGGATGATGTGGGCGATTGTATCCGCCGTGTAGCGGGTTGGCAGAGCCGCCTCGCAGGCCGTAATTTTCATGCGCGGATCGGGCGTAATTGCCTCACAGGCAGCAAGGCGATCCGGTAATGGTGCGAGATTAGAATTGTTTTTCAATGGATTACCCGGTGTTACAAGCCACCAGATCTGATCCAGCTCAAGCTTCCGCAAGGCTTGTTCGCAGACATGGACATGGCCTTCATGCGGCGGGTTGAATGAGCCGCCAAACAGGCCGATCCTTTGTCCGCGCTGGGTAAAGGGCATGCGTAGATATTGTCTGTCCACGGCGTTCATGTCGCCTATCCGCGAATCTGACCGTTGCCGCGCACGACATACTTAAAACTGGTCAATTGCTCCACACCGACCGGGCCACGGGCATGCATTTTACCGGTGGCAATGCCAATTTCAGCGCCCATGCCAAACTCCCCACCATCGGCAAACTGGGTCGATGCATTATGCATCAAAATGGCGCTGTCGATCTGGTTCATGAATGCTTCAACAACTTGCGGGTCTTCCGCCAGAACCGCTTCCGTATGACTGGATGACCAATTATTGATGTGGGCAATGGCCCCATTTACACCATCAACCAGACCGGCGGTAATAATCGAATCAAGATATTCGGTCGACCAGTCGGCATCATCTGCCGCGCCAACCTGGGGTATCAGAGCTTGAATTGCCTCATCACCACGTACCTCACATCCCGCATCCATCAGCGCCTTGACCAGCGGTTTGGCCAATCGGTCAGCATCGTTTTTGTCGATCAACAGGGTTTCGGCCGCACCGCAAATACCGGTGCGGCGCAATTTGGCGTCGATGATGATGTTGATTGCCATGTTCAGATCGGCCGACTTGTCGACATAGACATGAACAATGCCTTCCAGATGGGCAAATACCGGCACCCGGGCATCGCTTTGCACTCGCTCCACCAGACCACGTCCACCCCGAGGGACAATCACATCGATCTGTCCATTCAGTCCTTTCAACATTTCACCCACAGCGGCGCGGTCAGTGAGCGGCACTAGCTGAATGGCATGTTCAGGAAGACCGGCGGATTTCAATCCGGCTACCATGCAGTCGTGGATGGCGCGTGATGAATTGAAACTGTCGGTACCGCCACGCAGGATCACTGCATTGCCGGCCTGTAGGCACAGAGACCCTGCATCAGCTGTGACATTCGGGCGGCTTTCATAAATAACCCCGATCACCCCAAGTGGCGTGCGCACGCGGGAAATATTGAGGCCGTTGGGACGATCCCAATTGGCGATTACCTGACCGACCGGATCGGTGAGTTCGGCAATCGCGCACACGGCATTGGCCATATCAAAAATGCGATCTTCTGTCAGATTCAACCGGTCGAGCATGGCTTTCGACAGGCCCTGTTCTTCGCCATTGGCCATGTCGATGGCATTGGCGTCGAGGATCTTGCCGATATTATTGCGCAACGCCTCAGCGGCACCGATAAGCGCTGCATGTTTTCGGTCACTGGAGGTTGTGGCCAGGACTTTTGCTGCCGCTGCTGCCTTGCGCCCCATATCCTGCATGATGGCAGCAATTTCTGCTTGGGAATGTTTAGATTTATCGAGCATTTTGAGGGCTTTCTGTCGTCTCATTCACTTCAGGACTATTGTCCACCAACGCCATATCATCGCGGTGAACCAGCGCCGGTCGCCCTGCATAGCCAAGCAGCGACTGCAGTTCATCAGACTGGGCGCCCTTTATCAAATCAGTCTCGACACAGTCATAGCCAATCAGGCCATGGCCAAGAATGGAATTATCACTGGTGCGAATGGTGATGGCGTCGCCGCGAGCAAAACTTCCAGACACGTTGACGACGCCAGCAGGCAACAGACTTTTGCCACGCTTCAGCGCACGGGCTGCGCCGTCATCAACAACAATGCTGCCACTGGTGTCCAACTGACCGGCAATCCACGCTTTGCGGGCGCCGGCCTTAATCTGCTTTGCCTTGAAAAAACTGTGCTGTTCGCCGTTTCTGATGGCGGTAATCGGATGATTGCGTTTGCCCGAGGCGATGATCATGGCGGTTCCGGCGCGGGTGCAGATCTTGCCGGCTTCAATCTTGGTCACCATGCCACCGCGGGAAAGTTCGGACCCGGCGCTGCCGGCCATTGCTTCAATTGCCGGCGTAATTGTTTCTATATGGGGGATGAAATCTGCCGCTTTGTTGGTGCCGGGAGGGGCTGTGTACAGGCCATCAATATCTGACAGCAGCACCAGAAGATCGGCACCCAGCATGGTTGCCACCCGGGCGGCGAGGCGATCATTGTCGCCATAGCGGATTTCAGACGTGGCGATCGTATCATTCTCGTTGATGACCGGCACGGTACCAAATGACAGCAGGCGTTCAATCGTATCGCGGGCATTGAGATAGGAACGGCGACTGGCGCGACCTTCGGTATCGTTCAGCGTCAATAATATTTGCCCGGGGATCATATCCTGCATAGACAAGGCCTTGGACCAGGCGCGGCCCAGTTCAATTTGGCCGACGGCGGCGGCGGCCTGGCTCTCATCAAGCTTCAGCGGGCGCTTGGGCAGATCCAGTACTTTTCTGCCCAGTGCAATGGCACCGGACGAGACGATCAGGATCTGTTTGCCTTTGTGGTGCAGGTTGGCAATGTCTTCAACCAGCGTATCCAGCCAGCTTTCCTTGATCCCGCTGGAAGGATCGACCAGCAGTGAACTGCCGATCTTGATGACAATTCGCTTTGCACTGCTCAAGGGGGCAATGGGGTTGCGATGATCAGTCATCGGCAACCTCATCCAGTCGGGTTTTTTGCCAGCGTGGATCCACCTCTTGCGGGTTTTCCCGCTCCTTTTCGGCTTCAATATGGTCCATCATGGCGCGTAGAACGTCTTCGGTGCCCTGATGGGCCACAGAAGAGAGCGGCATTGCAGCAGCGCCACTGGCTTTTTTCAACTCGGCCAGTTTTTCCGCAAGCTCTTCCTTGCTGAGGGTGTCTATTTGCGACAGGGCCACAATTTCCAACTTGTCACCCAGCGTTTCCGCATAGGCTTCCACCTCGGTGCGGACGATTTTATAGGCGCCGGCGACATCTTCTTCGTTTCCGGAAACAAGGTGCAGCAATACGCGGGTGCGCTCCACATGACCCAAAAACCGATCGCCAATGCCGACACCTTCGTGAGCGCCTTCGATGAGACCCGGAATGTCGGCGATCACCAGACCGCGCCCGTCGATGCGGGCAACTCCCAGATTGGGATGCAAGGTGGTGAAAGGATAGTCAGCAATTTTGGGCTTTGCAGCGCTAACGGTTGCCAGGAATGTCGATTTACCGGCATTGGGCAGGCCGATAATGCCGGCATCCGCGATCAGTTTCAGGCGTAGCCAGATGGTCCGTTCGTCGGCAGGCAGGCCGGGATTTGCCCGGTGCGGAGCCTGATTGGTTGATGTCTTGAAATGGGCATTGCCGAAACCGCCATTGCCACCCTTGGCAATCATAAAGCGCTGGCCTTCTTCGGTCAGATCACAAATCAGCGTTTCATTGTCTTCTTCATAGATCTGGGTGCCGGTTGGCACTTTGAGGACCACATCGGCACCTTTGGCGCCATGACGATTGCGACCCATACCATGGACCCCGGTCTTGGCCTTGAAATGTTGCTGGTAGCGATAATCAATCAGGGTGTTGAGATTGTTGACGGCTTCGACCCAGACGTCGCCGCCCTTGCCGCCATTGCCACCATCTGGGCCGCCATATTCGATATATTTCTCCCGGTGAAAGGAAACGCATCCCGCACCACCGGCGCCGGATTTGATATAGACTTTGGCTGAATCGAGGAATTTCATGTTTTTACCGATGGCTAGGAAGCGAAGTTGATTTAAACCAAGCTCATCCGAAAGACCATGCCTGACACCATATTACTGGTGCCAGACACGGTCCTTCGGGATGCTCGAGGGAGCAATCAGTGCTTCACGGTCGCCCGTCGATGAATTCCAGGTCCGCCATATCAAGCAGCCGCACTGGTATCGAGCGCACCGAACATCTGTTCGAAACGGTCGCGGGTGAGGACCATGCGATTGCAGGTGACATCGCATTTGCGCGTTGCATTGTGATCGACAATCGCTCCTTCGGCTTGAAAGCCGAGTTTTTCAAGGATGGTCATGGAGGCACGGTTGTCCTCATATGCACCGGAGACGATGCGATCATATCCAAATTCGCGAAATGCGTGTGACACCGTTGCCCGCGCCGCCTCACTCATAAAGCCCTGTCCCCAGGCAGATCGCTCGAGCCAGTAACCCAAATCGGGCAGGCCAGAACCAGTTTGGCGTATCGAAACAACTCCGAGCAGTTTTTGTCGATAGATACAAAAATGAAGGTTGTTGGACTTGTTCTGCGCCTGCTTGATCCATTTCACCGCGTCCTCAATGCCATATGGACTTGGCACGTTGGTGAGCATGCGGGTCACATTGGTGTCCTGCAGCGCTGCAGTAATTGCCTCTGCATCAACATCCAGAGGGGGTCTTAGGGTCAAACGTCTGGTGACGAGAATATCCATTTTGGCATTCCTTCTTTTCGTCGGTTTGCCTTTTTGATCCGCGTTTGAGAACTTGAATCAAAAAGGGGAGATGGTGGTCCATCTCCCCTTTCTTAATGTCTGTTTTATGACATCCGGGGTTTTGGGCCACCGGATGAAACTTTATCGTATCCGGTTATTCAGCAGCCTCCGCAATCGGCATCACGGATACATAGGTGCGTTTATTGGCTTTGGTCGCAAATGAGACCTTGCCTTCGGTTAGCGCAAATAGAGTGTGGTCTTTGCCCATGCCTACATTGGTGCCCGTGTGCCACTTGGTACCGCGTTGACGCGCAATGATATTGCCTGGAATGACGGACTCGCCGCCAAATTTCTTGACGCCAAGACGGCGTCCTGCGGAATCGCGGCCGTTTCTGGATGAGCCACCGGCTTTTTTATGTGCCATGTCTTTTCTCCTTCAAGAGGTAACCGCGAGGGTTAGCCTTTTGCCTTTTCAGCAGCCTGAGCTTTCCAGTCGTTAATCTGGTCGGCACTAAATGGCATATATTCATCTACTTTTGCAACATCTGCGTCGGTCAAAGCGGCGATTTGGGCAAATGTTGTGATGCCCTGTTCGTTCAACTGCTTCTCAGCAACCGGCCCGATACCTTTAATATCGGTCAATTTGTCCTTGGCGCCATCCGCAGGAGCGGTGAACAAAGGAGCGGCGGCGTCGGCAGCGTCAGCAGCGTCAGCAGCGGGAGCCTCTTTTTTGGCTTCCTTCTTGGGCGCTTCAGCCTTTTTCTCGGCTTTAGGAGCTGCAGCTTTTTTCTCAGCCTTGGGCGCCTCTGCCTTTTTCTCTTCCTTTGCAGGCTTGGCTTTCGCTTTTGCAGCAGCGGCACCGGCTTTTTTCGATGGCTTTGCACCATCTGTCAGGATCTCGGAGATCTGCAGCATGGTAAAGTGCTGACGGTGTCCGATTGTGCGGCGCGAATTCTGGCGGCGACGCTTTTTAAACGCGATAACCTTGCGGGCGCGGCCCTGTTCGACGATTTCAGCGGTGACCATGGCGCCCTCGACAAGCGGGGTGCCGACGGTGTTGCCAACCATCAGAACTTCGTTGATTTCGATCATGTCGCCGGGTTCACCGGCCAGTTTTTCGACCTTCAATTGGTCGTCGGCAGCAACAGAATACTGTTTCCCGCCGGTTTTGATGACTGCGAACATCGTTTTTTCCTTAGTGTTCAAGCTGTGCCTTGAAATCGTTGGCCCGAAAATTTGACCCCGGGATGTTGCCACCACGCGGGTAAGACCTTGAGAACAAGCACCTTTTTGCCAGTCTGGTTGATGGATACAGATCGCGTGCGGTTTTCCAACACATCAATCTGGCGCTTTCATAGACAATTAGCGCTCAGAGTCAAGGATTTCTGCGGTTTGGTGGCCTATGATGAGTTGTGCCCTGCCAGAACTTTGGCGGCCGCCGAGAGGGCGCCTTCACCACGAGGAATGTCGCATGCCGCCATGGCAGTTTCCATGGAACCCAACACGCTCATGGTCATGGCGACATTCTGGTGACCCATATGACCAATGCGAAATTGCTGGTCCCATTGTGGAGTATTGGGTTCAGCCAGTCCCAAACCAATTCCCAGGGTTAGGCCAGCCTGAAATTCGCACCAATCGCGAATCTTGCCGGCGGCACCGGGGATCGTCGAAATTGCCGACACTGCTCTGGATCGATTCACCGGATCGGCAATGTTGTGATGCATGGTGCCGTCTTCGCCCCAAACATCCACGGCGGCCCAGATGGCGTGGGCGATTGTATTGTGACGTTTCCAGGCAGCTTCGATGCCCTCTTCCTTGACCAATATGGTGAGCGCCTCGCGCAACCCATACAGGTGATGGGTCGGTGCAGTGCCGCCAAACTGGTGATAAAAAATCTCTGGATTGGTGCGTGGAACCCAGTCCCAGTAATTACCTGGCCTGGCCCGTTTGCGCGCCACGGCGGCCCGTTCATTGAAGAATACAAACGACATGCCAGCCGGGGTCATCAGACCCTTTTGACTGCCGGTCATCACGACATCAACGCCCCAATCGTCCATTTCAAACCGGTCACAGCTCAGCGAGGCAATGCAATCGACCATCAACAGGGCGTCATGGCCGGCATTGTCCATAGCCTGGCGCACAGCGGGAATGTCATTCAGCACGGATGTGGCTGTGTCGACATGGACTGTCATGACAGCTTTCAATTCACCTTTGGTGTCGGCCCGCAAAACGTCTTCCAACTTTTGCGGGTCGATGGCACTGTGCAGGCCGAAATCGAGAATCTGGGTTTCCACACCCAGACTGCGGGCTACCGAACCCCAAAATTCGCCAAAGCGACCGGTGGTGATGACAAGCACCTTGTCGCCGGGATTGAGCACATTGACCAGTGCGGCTTCCCAGGAACCGTGACCATTGGCGATATACATGGCAGCGTTATGTTTGGTTCGCGCGACAGCCTTCAGGTCGGGAAACATGGTTGTCACCATGTCCACCAGTTCACCGTGGTAGATATTGGGTGAAGCGCGGTGCATGGCGCTGAGTACGCGCTCGGGAATGACCGACGGTCCGGGAATAGCCAGTTGGGTACGACCAAAATTTAGGGACATGATTGCAACACTGTAATTGGGGAAATTCGAGTAAATTATCTAGCAGGTTGCCAATGTCTCGTCGAGCTTGGTGTTAACGTTTGAATGGAATTGGGTTTAAGAGAGTTAGGTCGATTGCTTTTGCCTTGGCTGGACCAGAAACAGGCCGATAAGCAAAATTGCCAGGGCCAGCCAGATATAGGCAGAATTTCTTTCTCCAAGAAACAGCACCGACAAGAGAACGCCTGCCGGGGTGACCACATAGGCGACCTGCGTGGAAAAGACCACACCGGCCTTGCCGACCAGCCAGATATAGCCGGTATAGGCGGCGATATGCAGCAGGATTGTCGCCAGCAGCGACAGTTCAGGTGCACTAATGCCGGTTTCAAGTGGATTGATGAATGTACCGCTGATCAGCACCACGACAAAGGATACAATTGTGCCGATCACGGACGCGCCGAACAGGGTTGCAATTGGACCTGTATCTGCTGGCTGTTTGACCGATAGATAATTGCCTTCAATGGCATAGCAGAACGGGCCCAGCAGAGCGATTATCACGAAAATCGCCTTGCTTGGGTCTGGCAAGCTGGAATTGGGAAGCACGATCAATGCGATGGCAGCGGCGCCGAGCACCACTCCCGATAACCGCTTCCAACTGAATTGTTCCAATTTTAGCGTCAGCGCAATGAGCAGAGCAAACATCGGAACCAATGCAATGATCAGCGCCATCACTCCAGCTGGCAGATGGAATGCGGCCAGATAGGACGTTGAATTTGGGATCAATGTGCCGGTGAAGGCAATTGTTCCAAAAAACAACAGATGTTTTCTGTCGATGATCAGCTTTGAGCGCCTGAACTTCAACAGCGGGTACAAAACGATCACCGATATCAGCGATTGCCAGAAGATCAGACCAAACGGATGATGCCCGGTTGAAACGACAATCTTGGTCAGTGGAATTGTTGCACCCCACATGATGCCAAAGGTAAACAGGATAAGAAAAAGGACAGCACGATTCATACGTCCCTCTACGCCTGCACGGTATTAATTGATAGCGAAAATACGACCCTGAGTCAGAACGGCTTTAGTTAGCTTCGGCCCAGCCGGCGGATATTAGTGCATTGAGTTTTGGCAGGTCGCACAGCACCAGAGCTCCGGTCGTTTTGTCGACGATGCGGCCGCGTTTCAGGTTGGCGATTTCACGCGAAACCACTTCGCGTCTTGTGCCGATACGGGCAGCAAGATCCTTTTGGGTCGGTGGCGGCGAGATTGACCGTTGTCCCTCATGCCCCAGACGTGGCCGCGACAGGCGTAGCAGTTCGGTATAAAGGCGATGTTTGGTCTGTAGGAAACAATGCTCTGCAAGGCGGGCATTGAGATTTCGGCAACGCGAAGCCAGGTTCTTCATCACGGTTCGGTTAACCGATGGTTCATTTTCAACCAGCTCGATAAATACTGATTGTGGCATTGAGCAAATCCTGGTTCGGGTCAGCGCGGTAACATTGGCCGACCGCCCGTCTTCGTCGATTGCGGCAATCTCACCAAAAAAGTCGCCATCCCTCATTTCGGTCAATATGACTTCTTTGCCGGTGGCAATGCGCAGGATGATGCGAACCCTGCCATCGAGAATAAATCGCACATCGCGCGAATCGTCCTCGTAATCGATAATGAGTTCATTTTCCTCGTAATTCCGCCAGGTGCAACGCCGTGATTGTTTTTCAATCGTTGAATTATCAAGGCCCTCGAACAGAGGAATCTGAGAAAGAGAGTCCATAAATTTGATCTTACCATTAGTCCCCGTCAGGATATTCAGGGACGTCCGCATCCACGTCAAGTCCTGACAAGGACTCAATTGGGCGGCGTGGCGTTCTGATCCAGCATATCTCCGGCGAGATAAAGTGATCCGCAGATCAAAATTCTGTTCGGTGATGAACCGTCAATCATTTGCAGAGCACGCTGTAAAGAGGGCGCTGCAACGGCTGGAAGGCCAGCGTCTTCAGCCTGATCTGCGAGAATTTCCGGATCTATCCCCGCGTCGCTTGAAGTGATCGGAACGGTAATCACCCGTTCAGCCAAGGTTTCGAACTGGTGAAAATATCCGCTCGTATCCTTGGTGTTGATCATGCCGCAAACCATGGTCAGTGGTCGGGGGTCGCGTTCTTCAAGGTCGCTCAGAAACTGCGCTATCATTTCCCCGGCACCTGGATTGTGACCACCATCCAGCCAGACATCGCATGTATCTGGAAGCGCTTCGATCAGTTTGCCATGGGTGAGATGTTGCATTCGCGCGGGCCATTGGGCACCTTGCAGGCCCGTGTCCAGCATCGCGTCAGTCAGCGGTATATCGTGCATCTGGCAAAATATCCGACAGGTGGTAATCGCGGTTGCTGCATTGCTAATTTGGTGCTCGCCGACCAGTCGTGGCAAAGCGAGATCAAGCAGCGCGTGTTCGTCCTGATAGACAAGGCGGCCATTTTCCCGCATCGCCTGAAAGGATTGTCCGGAAATTGATGTTCTGGCGCGGTTGCGAGCTGCCTGCCGAATAATCACATTCAGTGCCTCGTCTTCCTGGGGCCCGATGACAAGTGGCGTATCTTGTTTGATTATGCCGGCCTTTTCGAAAGCGATTTTGGCAAGTGTGTCGCCAAGATAGGCCTCGTGGTCAATGGAAACTGGTGTGATCACCGTGACATCGGTTTTCTCCATCACATTGGTGGAGTCGAAACGTCCGCCGAGGCCAACTTCGATCAGGCAAACATCTGCGGGCCATTCGCTGAACAGCAAAAAGGCAACGGCCGTCAGAACTTCGTAAACGGTAATCGGCTGCCCGTCATTGGCTTGCGCCACCCGATCAATGGTCTCGGATAAAACGGCATCGTCAACCAGTTTTCCTGCCCCACCCTTAACGCCAAGTCGGTAGCGTTCGTGCCAGCTTACCAGATGCGGGGACGTGTCGACGTGAACCGCCAGACCGGCGGCTTCCAAAATGGTGCGGGTGAAGGCGATGGTGGAACCTTTGCCATTGGTCCCGGCAAAATGAATGATTGGAGGTAATCTGTCCTGAGGATCACCCAGCTTGTGCAGCAATTGCTTGATCCGTCCGAGCGAGAGGTCAAATCCCTTCGGGTGAATTTTCATTAGTTCGTCAATGCGCTGAGCAGCTGTCAGCGGGGAGGTTTCCTGGATCGACATGAGCGATGTAACGCGTCAGGCAGTGGCTGGCTTGATGTCGACGGCCGGGCTGTCGACTGCCTTTTTGCTGCTTGACTCGGTCGTTGTTTTCTCGGCCGCAACAGCTGGTTGGTCAGCTTGCTCAGCTGATGTGCTTTCCGGATTTGCCTCGGCAGCAGATTTTGCCTCGACATCGGATGTCTTTGATTTCCTGTGCGGTTGTTGTGTCAGGATCGTCAGGACATTGGAAATCGTGTCTTTCATTTCGGTGCGCGGCACGACGATATCTACCATGCCATGTTCCTTCAGATATTCGGAACGCTGAAAGCCTTCTGGAAGTTTTTCGCGAATTGTCTGCTCGATCACCCGCGGACCGGCAAAGCCGATCAACGCCCCGGGTTCAGCAATGTGGATGTCACCAAGCATAGCGTAGGATGCAGACACCCCGCCGGTTGTTGGGTTGGTCAGCACCACGATATAGGGCAATCCGGCCTCGCGCAGCATTTGAACCGCAACGGTTGTCCGGGGCAATTGCATCAGCGACAAAATGCCCTCCTGCATGCGGGCGCCACCGGAGGCAGCAAACAGTACATAGGGTGTCTTGCGGTTCACCGCTTGCTCCATGGAAGCAATAATTGCTTCACCGGCAGCCATGCCCAGCGAGCCGCCCATGAATTTGAAATCCTGAACACAGGCAGTCACTTTCTGGCCGTGAATCTCACCGGTTCCGGCATGAATAGTGTCCTCGACACCGGTTTTGGTGCGATTTTCTTTCAGCTTGTCAGTGTAGCGACGTTCGTCGCGGAATTTCAGCGGGTCAATAGCGACCTGCGGTTGAGGAAACACTTCGTATTCGCCGTCATCAAACAGAAATTTCAGCCGTTCCTCGGCCCGGATGGCCAGATGGTAGCCGGAAGATGGCACCACATACTGATTGGCCTCCAAATCTGCATGAAATACCATTTCACCGGATTCAGGGTCCTTGATCCATAGGTTTTCGGGCATTTCCTTGCGGCTGAGGAAATCAAATTTCGGACGAACGTAGTCGGTTATCCAGTTCATAAGTCAACCTTGAATTCAGCGTCTGATGAAACCCTATATTGGGACACATTATGGCTTTGCCGGGGCGGAAAAGCCATCATTTTGAAGATAAAAGTTGGCGGCGGAGCCAATTCTATCGGCGCGCCGATCTCACCCCTTCGGCAATCGAGGAAACGATGATCAATGCCTGATCGACCGTCTGGTCACTTGCAGCACCGTCATTGAGACTGTCGGCGATGGTTGAAACAATGGCAGTGCCGACAACAACTCCGTCAGCAGCGCGGCCAATACTCGCCGCCTGTTCGGCGGTGCGGACACCGAAACCAACACAAATTGGCAGATCGGTTCTGGCCTTGATATGGGCAACCGAGGCTGCGACTTCATCGGGTTCAGGTGCTGCTGCACCGGTGATGCCGTTGATTGACACGTAGTAGACAAAGCCGGACGTGTTGGACAGCACTTTGGGCAAGCGCTTTTCATCGGTTGTCGGCGTTGCCAGTCGAATGAAGTTCAAATCGTGTTTGAGCGCAGGAATACACAATTCTTCGTCCATTTCAGGGGGCAGATCGACAACAATCATGCCGTCAATTCCAGCTTCCCTCGCCTCGCTGAGAAATTTCTCCGGACCATATTGATAGATCGGGTTGTAGTAGCCCATTACTACAATGGGAGTTTCGTTGTCAGTTTCACGGAAGGTGCGAACCATCTGAAAACATTTTGTCAGGTTGTGGCCGCCTTTCAGCGCCCGCAACCCAGCCGCCTGGATGGATGGTCCATCGGCCATTGGATCGGAAAAGGGCATGCCCAGTTCGATCACATCCGCGCCTGCAGCGGGCAGGCCCTTCATGATTTCAACAGATGTATCAAAATCCGGATCACCACCCATGAAATAGGTGACAAATGCCGGGCGGTTTTCCTGCGCTAATTTGGCAAAACAATCGGTCATACGCTGGGTCATCAGATCAAAGCTCCACGCCGAGGGCTTCGCCGACGGTGTGGACATCCTTATCGCCGCGACCACACAGGTTCATGATGATGATTTGGTCCTTGTCCATCTGCGGGGCACGTTTGATGACTTCAGCCAAAGCATGGCTGGGTTCAAGTGCCGGGATAATGCCTTCAAGGCGGCATAAAAGCTGGAACGCCTCCAGCGCTTCATCATCCATGATCGGCACATATTCACAGCGGCCCGTATCTTTCAGCCAGGAATGTTCCGGCCCGATGCCGGGATAATCCAGGCCTGCCGAAATTGATGCGCCCTCGTTGATCTGTCCTTCCGGGTCTTGCAACAGATAGGTACGGTTGCCATGCAGAACACCCGGCCGACCGGCGGTTAATGACGCACAATGTTCTTCCCCGTCCAGGCCTTTGCCACCGGCTTCAACGCCGACGATCTGGACGCCGTCATCATCGAGGAATGGATGAAACAGGCCAATTGCGTTTGAGCCTCCGCCAACAGACGCTATGATCATGTCGGGCAGGCGGCCTTCCATTTCCTGGATCTGCTCGCGAGCCTCCTTGCCGATTACCGACTGGAAGTCGCGCACAAGTTCCGGATAGGGATGCGGTCCGGCAGCCGTGCCGATCAGGTAATATGTGTCTTCAACATTGGTGACCCAGTCACGCAGCGCCTCATTCATGGCGTCTTTCAATGTACCTGCACCAGCGGTAACAGATTCTATCTCTGCACCCAGAAGCTTCATGCGGAATACGTTGGGCGACTGACGAACAACGTCCTTTGAACCCATATAAACGAGGCAGGGATAGCCGAAACGGGCTGCCACAGTGGCGGCAGCGACGCCGTGTTGACCAGCACCGGTTTCAGCGATCAGGCGGGTTTTTCCCATCCTCTTGGCAAGCAGGATCTGGCCGAGGCAATTGTTGATTTTGTGGCTGCCGGTGTGGTTCAACTCGTCGCGTTTGAAATAGATTTTCGCGCCACTGAGATGGGCGCTCAGACGTTCGGCAAAATACAGAGGGCTGGGTCGCCCTGTATAATGTTTGTTGAGATATTCCAGTTCGGACAGGAATTCGGGGTCCTTCTTGGCCGTCTTGTAGGCTTCATCCAATTCCAGAATATTTGGCATGAGAGTTTCGGCGACAAATCGGCCTCCGAAAATACCGAATTGACCCTCGCTGTCGGGGCCCATCTTGAATGAATTGGGAGATTGCGTACTCATGTTTTGAGTCTTTCTCAGTCTTTGTTTTTTCGCTGGTGGCAGGCGGCCAGAAACTTTTCAATTTTCAAAATGTCTTTAACACCAGGGCTGCTCTCAACACCAGATGAAACATCAATCCCGATCAGATCATTTTGGTCTTGCTGAACATAGTCGAGTGCCTGATTCAAATTTGACTGATCGATGCCACCAGACAATAGGATAGGCAATCTGCTGTGCAAGCCAGCGATCAATGACCAATCGAAACTCACCCCGTTACCGCCCGGCAATTGCGAACCCTCCGGTGGTTTTGCGTCCAGCAAAAACATATCGGCGATGCCTTCATAGTTGGCAATTCTATCAAGATCAGATGCTTCGCGGATCGCCAGCGCCTTCATGACCGGTCGCTGGTAGCGCTGTTTTATCTCGGCAACCCGTTTGCTGCTTTCTGCGCCATGGAGCTGCAGAATATCCGGGTTCATTGCCTCAGTGATCTCATTGAGAAACTGATTATCCGCATTGACCGTCACGGCGACCGTCTTGATATCCGCAACGTCCTGAACCAGTCGTGCGGCCTGCTGTGGCGATACATTTCGGGGACTTTTTGGAAAAAAGATAAAACCCAGATGCGTAGCACCACCGCATTGTGCGGTGCGCACAGATTCAGGCGTTGACAAGCCACATATTTTGACAAGCGAGTTCATGGGAAGGCGATGCCAGAAAATACTTCGGGAGTCTATGCGGCAATTACCGCATGCAGCTTGGCACCATGTGCGCGCAGCCAGGCCTTGTGTGCCTCCAACTCCGGGCAAATCTCCTGGACCAATGCCCAAAAGCGATCCGAATGGTTCATTTCGCGAAGATGGGCGACTTCATGTGCGGCGAGGTAATCAAGTATTTCGGGTGGAGCGAGAATGATCCGCCAACTGAAATTCAACGCACCGGAAGAGGAACATGATCCCCAGCGTGATGTGGTATCTCTTAATGTGATGGATTTGGGTTTTACCCCCAGTGTTGCGGCGTGTTGATGCACGGCTTTGGTCAAATCCTGCCGGGCCTGTCGTTTGAGAAAGTCAGCCACCCTGCGGCCGGTAAATTTGGGATCACCGAAAACCCGGATAACCGGCCCATCTCCTTCCATGCCAACCGAGACAATGCCCCGGCCGATCCCGGAATGCATGATGCGATGGGGTTTGCCCCGCAGCGGAATGACGACCCCGTCGGCAATTTTTGTGACTTCCGGCAGACGCGACAATCGGGCCGCCGCCCAGGCGCGATTGCGTTGCAAAAATGTATCGATCTCATCTTCAGGCGTTCCAGGTGGAACCGTGACCTTGAGGCTTTCCTGGGCTTTGGCGGCGGGCACAAGCCGAAGTGTGAGCCGAGAAGTTCGGGGATTTTCCATAATCCGCACATCGACCTGTCGGCCATCGATTTCCAGCAATGTCCAGCGCTCAACCTTGCCGGCTTTCGGGGGAGGGCGCTTTTTCAGCAAAGACAACATGGCGACCTTGTAAACGATTCGAGACGGACAGGGGAACATAAAAAAGGCCCGCCATGTTGGCGGGCCTTTGAAGATTTAGAACAGCAGTATCTGGTATCAGACGCCGGGAACGGTCTTGCCGCCGGATTTCTTCACCTTTTTCGGCTTGCTCGGTTTGGCACTTTTCACCTCGCCAGCATCTGCGCCTGAGTCACTGTCGACGCGCTTGGCGCGCTCGGCCATGAAGCCTTTAAATTCGGCCTCGTCCTTGGCGCGACGCAATTCACGGGCATAGTCATCAAATTCGGCGCGCATCGCATCCAGTTTCATGCGTTCTTCGTGCAGGCGCTTCAACTCAGCTTCGCGCCAGTCGTCAAAAGCAACATTGCCGGTGCGACTGTGAGCGCGGAAAGAATGGTCACGTTTTGAAAACATGCAGGAAGCCTTTTCGGTTGCCGTGTTGACGTCGGATTTGAACTTGTCGAGCCGGTCGCCCCAGATAATGTAGGCGATCATGGCGACGCCCAAAGGCCAGAAAATCATGAATCCGATGATCATCATGGCGATGGTAACAGGTGTCCAGGCCGGACGGATGAAGGCGTGTGTCATAAAGAGAACCCTCTCAGATGGTGGTGCGGGGTACTGATTTGTTATGACCGCCGCTTACTCATGACGTAGGGTTAATCGGGCCAATTTCAAGAAATCCGGCCCAACTTTACAATTCTTAACGTCTTTACAGGGATGTGTGGCCGGAGGTTCAGCCGTCGTAGCCTTCAATAATCACGAAGTCGCCGACCGAAACGCCCTGTCTGGCGCGCAGCGGAATGACTGACTGATATTCTTCGCTGTTGTAGCAGTCGAGGGCCTGTTGGTAGCTTTCAAACTCCAGAATTACATGGCGTGACCGACTGCTGCCTTCTGGTGTTTGGAATTGGCCACCGCGCACCAGAAACCGGCCACCATATTTTTCAAATGCCTTGGCATTGCCTTCGACATATTTTTTGTACTCGTTCATGTCTTCAATATCGACATGGGCAATCCAGTACCCTTTAGCCATTAGGATGTTCCTTCGACGATGATCAGTTCGGAATCGGCGACGGCCTGGCGGATTTTCACGGCAGCCTGATATTCTTCGGAATTGTAGCAATCCAGGGCGTGTTGAACGCTGGGGAATTCGATCACTACATTGCGTGCCCGATTTTGCCCTTCAAGTGAATGGGTTGTACCACCGCGGGCGAGAAAGTTTGCACCATGGCGCTCAAATGCCGGTTTCGCGGTGTTGACGTAGTCGGGATAACCGTCCGGGTCTTTAACATCGACCCGCGCAATCCAATAACCTTTTGCCATATTCTCAACCTTTTCTATATGTTAGCCATTTCCCGCGCGATGGCGAGTGCCGCCTCGCGGGGGTTGGATGCTGCCACAATCGGGCGGGCAACCACAAGATGCGACGCACCGGCCTTTAATGCATCAGATGGCGTCATCACCCGTTTCTGATCGCCGTGGTCAGCGCCAGCAGGGCGAATGCCGGGTGTGACCACTGCCAGGTCATCACCAACCACCGAGCGGATCGCTGAAGCTTCAAGAGCCGAGGCAACAATACCGCCCATACCGATGTCACTTGCCTGTTTTGCCCGTAGGTGAACCAGATCAGCAGCCTTCATGGCGTACCCGGCTTCCTCCAAGTCCTCGTCGTCCATTGATGTGAGAACGGTAACGCCGAGCAATGTCAGATCGCTGCCCCTGGCGGCCTCAACTGCAGCGCGCATGGCTTTCGGATAAGCGTGGATGGTCAGCATCGTAACCCCCATGGCAGCCACACTTTTGACGCCATTGGCGACCGTGTTGTCGATGTCGAGCAATTTCAGATCAAGAAAAACCTGTTTGCCTTCATTCACCAGTTGTTTGGCCAGATGCAGGCCGTTTTCCTTTTCCGGCGCGAAAGCAAGTTGATGACCGATTTTGTAAAAGGATGCTGCGTCACCGATCTGTTCAATGACTTCACGGGCGCGATCAACCGACGGAAGATCCAGGCCAACAATTAATCTTGGGTCGCCCATGAAAACTCCTGTCAAATATATTTGTGTGCGCGTTCTATCAGGCTTTCACACAGGCTTTGCAAGAGGCCTGCTGCTCTTTCATTGGTCAAAGCATCATCGCTGTCAAACGCCTTTGCGGCGCTGCCAACGGCCAATTGCTGGGTAATCATATCAGCACCAACGCTGACCAGATTGTCGCGAGCGTGGGACAGAACCCGAATGCCGCCCAACATGCCGGGGGAACAGGCGGCGAGGGCAAAGACCCGGTTTTGATAGACCTTCAATCCGACATCGCGCGACAACCAGTCCAAAGTGTTCTTCATCAGGCCCGAAAACGATCCGTTATACTCCGGGTTGACCAAAACGACGCCATGATGCTGACCGATGAGAGCGGCCAGCTGACGGGCATTTTCCGGCGTCCCGGCTTGTTTTTCGTCGTCCTGATTGAGTATTGGCATTGGATAGTCGGCCAGTGAAATCAGCTGTGCATCTGCTCCAAGTTGATTTAGCTGTTTGGTAATTACCTCACCGAGCCTGGTATTGTGGGAGCCGGTTCGGATGGAGCCGGGTATCACGATAATCTTTGGCTGTGTCATTGAAGGTTTCCTAGTCGGCCAATCCGTTGAAAAAGCCTTTCATGCGGGAAAAGAAGCCGGTCGATTCGGGAGAGTTTTCTTCCGAGCTGAGTTGCTCAAATTCGGTGAGGAGCTCGCGCTGACGTTTTGACAGGTTTGAAGGCGTCTCGATCGCAACCTGAATATACATGTCACCGACCTGGCTCGACCGCATCACAGGCATGCCTTTGGACCGCAATCGGAACTGCTTGCCGTTTTGTGTCCCTTCAGGAACTTTTACACGGGTTTTGCTGCCATCAACCGTACCGACTTCAAATTGTCCACCCAATGCGGCAGTGGTCATGGAAATTGGAACCCGGCAGTAAATATCGGCGCTGTCGCGCTGAAAAAACTCATGTGGCCGGATCGAAAGGAAAATGTAGAGATCGCCCTGGGGGCCACCGCGGGCACCGGCTTCACCTTCGCCTGCAAGACGAATGCGGGTGCCGTCTTCAATGCCGGCAGGTACATTGACCGACAGGGTTTTACTCTGTTCTGTCGTGCCTGATCCCGCGCAATCGTCACAAGGTTCAGATATCACTTCGCCACGCCCCTGGCAGGCAGGGCAGGTGCGCTGGATTGAGAAGAATCCCTGACTGGCGCGTACCTGGCCGACACCACCACATGTGCCGCAAGTGGATGGGCTGGTGCCCGGTTTGGCCCCTGAGCCATCACAGTTTTCGCAGGTGATTGCGGTTGGAATTTCAATCTCGGCGGTTTTGCCTTCAAAGGCTTCCTCAAGAGATATCTCCATATTGTAGCGCAGATCCGCACCACGGGAGCGTCCTCCAGAAGAGCGACGACCGCCTCCCATCATCTCGCCGAATATGTCCTCAAATATATCGCTCATGCCACCGCCGCCAAACGGACTGCCACCGCCACCGCCGCCATTTTCAAAGGCGGCGTGGCCAAAGCGATCATATGCTGCGCGCTTTTGTGGATCCTTCAGGGCTTCATAGGCTTCGCCCAGTTCTTTGAACTTGGCTTCCGCTTCGGCATCATTGGGATTGCGATCGGGATGATATTTCATTGCACGCTTGCGAAAAGCGCTTTTCAGCGCTTTCTCATCTGCGTCGCGCGAAACACCCAGTGTTTCGTAATAGTCTGCCTTGGTCATTTAGGCACTTTCCACGGCTTCAGAATTGTCGCCATCGAGTTCCAAGATGGCGTTGGTTTTTGCTTGATGTCGCAATCGATAACCATGCTGAGCCAGATAATCGAGGATTGGGTTTTCAGTGCGACTTTTAATTTCAACGATGATCAGTTTTGGCCAGACTGATTTGGGTGCCTGTTCGGTCATCGCCCGCAATGCAGAAGCATCGCGACCCTCAATATCTATCTTCAAGGCGTCGACCTGATCCAGTTCGTGACGCTCGATCAGATCGGACAGGGTTATCAATTCCACCTCGACACCGGAACCAGAATAGGCGACGGCAACTGTGCCGCGATTGTTCTTCGCCTGAGTCAGGTATCCAGTTCCCGCCTGATGGGCAATTCCGACAGGATCAATCTGAAGATCGCAATTGCTCGCCTGACAGTTAAACTCGAGACGGCTGCGATTTTCCGGATCGGGTTCAATCGCAATAATTCGGTAATCCTTGCCGGCGTTTGAAGCAAATGCGTGCACGAACAGACTGTACAAGCCGACATTTGCTCCAACATCCAAAAATACAAACGGGCGGTCGTGTTTATGCGCCTTGATTGCGTCTTCCAGACTGTTGCGTTCGCTCAGATCCCACAGATGTACGCCGGCATAGCCGCGTTTTTCGCATCGATTTGATCCTGGATACAGACGGGCGTTAACACCATCAACGACCGATATGTCGTGAGGCCCTCGCATGCCCCTGGAATGGCCCAACAGGCTGGCGCGCCGCATCAGCGAAACAGACCAGATTCCCAACCGGCCCGATGGCATCGAGTCTGCACCCCGGCGTACCAATTCCCGCCAGGGTTTCAGAGCATATGTGCCAAATGGGGCGGGTGAATTTGCCATAAATGTTAATACGCCTGCACTGATGTATTATGGCCCCACAAAAATCCCCGACCGCTTATTATTAAAGCGGGCGGGGCGATAATTTGCATCAGACGAAGCGCCGCTTATGCAGACTTCTTTTCGTCTTCGTCGTCGATTTCTTCAAAATCGGCGTCGACCACATTTTCATCGGCAGCAGCATGGGCTGCAGCATCGGCCGCGGCAGCAGCCTCTTCTTCAGACTGTTGAGCTTCGTAAATGGCCTGACCCATTTTCATCGAAGTTTCAGCCAGCGCTTGAGACTTGTCTTTGATTTCATCTGCATCGTCGGTTTCCAAGGCAGCTTTCAAATCGCCAATGGCGTTTTCAATTGCTTCCTTGTCTTCGGCACTGACCTTGTCGGCGTGCTCTTCAAGCGACTTTTCAGTTGAGTCGATGAGCGTCTCTGCAGAGTTCTTCGCCTCGACGGCTTCGCGGCGTGCTTTATCGCTTTCGGCATTGGCTTCCGCATCCTTGACCATCTGCTCGATATCAGCATCCGAAAGGCCGCCTGAAGCCTGGATGCGAATTTCTTGCGATTTGCCGGTGCCCTTGTCTTTAGCCGATACGTTGACGATGCCGTTGGCATCAATGTCGAAGGTGACTTCAACCTGTGGAACTCCGCGAGGAGCAGGTGGAATACCAACCAGATCGAACTGACCCAACATCTTGTTGTCTTGCGCCATCTCGCGCTCACCCTGGGAAACCCGGATGGTCACCGCATTCTGATTGTCTTCGGCGGTTGAGAAGGTCTGTGATTTCTTTGTCGGGATCGTGGTATTGCGATCGATCAGACGGGTAAACACGCCACCCAGAGTTTCAATGCCCAGCGACAGAGGTGTCACGTCCAGCAGCAGAACATCGGTGACATCGCCCTGCAGAACACCTGCCTGAATGGCGGCGCCCATGGCGACGACTTCGTCCGGGTTCACACCCTTGTTTGGCTCTTTGCCAAAGAAGTCTTTAACGGTTTCCTGAACTTTCGGCATGCGTGTCATACCACCGACCAGCAACACTTCGTCAATTTCGCCAGCAGATAGTCCGGCATCTTTCAGGGCGTCCTGCATTGGTTTGACGGTACGTTTGACCAATGCAGCAACCAGTGATTCAAATTTCGCCCGCGACAATTTCATGGTCAGGTGTTTCGGACCCGAAGCGTCGGCTGTAATGAATGGCAGGTTGACTTCGGTCTGTGCCGAAGATGATAGCTCAATCTTGGCTTTCTCGGCAGCCTCTTTCAAGCGCTGAAGCGCCAGCTTGTCGTTTTTCAGATCGACGCCCTGATCTTTCTTGAACTCTTCAGCCAGATAGTCGACCAGAACCATATCGAAGTCTTCACCACCCAGGAACGTATCACCATTGGTGGATTTAACTTCAAATACGCCATCGCCGATTTCCAGGATCGATACATCAAACGTACCGCCGCCAAGGTCGTAAACCGCAATCGTTTTTCCGTCCTTCTTCTCCATGCCGTAGGACAGGGCTGCAGCAGTTGGCTCGTTGATGATGCGCAGGACTTCAAGACCGGCAATTTTACCGGCATCTTTGGTAGCCTGACGCTGAGCGTCATTGAAATAGGCAGGAACGGTGATGACGGCCTGTTCGACTTTTTCGCCGAGATAGGATTCTGCAGTTTCCTTCATCTTCTGAAGGATCATTGCGGAAATCTGGGATGGTGAATATTTGTCGTCATTGACCTTGACCCATGCGTCGCCATTGTCGCCGTTGACAATTGCGTAGGGCACCAGATCCTGATCTTTTTTTACGGCCTTGTCTTCAAAGCGCCGACCGATCAGCCGTTTGACTGCAAACAGAGTGTTTTCCGGATTGGTAACAGCCTGGCGTTTGGCTGGCTGACCAACCAGACGTTCACCATCATCGGTAAAAGCAACCATGGATGGGGTGGTGCGGGCACCTTCTGCATTTTCGATAACTTTTGCAGTTTTGCCGTCCATGACGGCAACGCAGGAATTTGTAGTACCAAGATCGATACCAATAACTTTAGCCATTTCTTTTCTCCAGTTTATGCGAACCAGCTGAACCCATCCACGCATGGATTTTCGGCGTTCCGGTCAACAGAACATGGCGGGCTCAACACCCAATAAGCCATTTTCCATTTTCCCCGCTAGTCCCATTGAGGACTTGTCGACCAAACGAAGCAATTAAACGCTTCGCGGTGGTCATTGTGTTGGCCGCTATATAAGAAAGTGGCATACACCCTGCAAGGGGCTTGTGGATCGTAAATCAACCCAAAATTACAATAAATGTTACCGAAATTACCACCATTTGAACTGAAACCCCCAAACGACCCCGAAATTATCCGTGATGGAGTTTCGCTGTGGTCGGGATTTTTTGATCCGGTGGCGCAGCATGACCTGTTGAAAACTATTCGAGATGCAACGGCGACCGCACCTCTGTTCACGCCTAAAATGCCTCGGACCGGCAAGGAAATGTCGGTGCGGATGACCAATTTTGGCCCCCTGGGTTGGGTTACCGACCAGCAAAACGGCTATCGCTATCAAACTTGTCATCCTGTGACCGGACAGCCGTGGCCTGACTTGCCGGGACGTTTGTTTGATCTGTGGCAGACATTGGCAGACTACCCACATTCACCGCAGGCCTGTCTGGTCAATTATTATGCAGATACAGCCAAAATGGGATTGCATCAGGATCGCGATGAGGAGGTGTTTGATGCACCGGTGATCTCGGTTTCGCTGGGCAATGAGTGTCTGTTTCGGGTGGGGGGCACCAGTCGCGGCAGCAAAACACAATCGTTCAGGTTGCGCAGCGGCGACGTGATGATGTTGAGCGGTAGCGCCCGGTTGGCGTTTCATGGGGTCGACAGGATTTATCCGAATACCAGCGACCTGCTGAAAAATGGTGGGCGAATCAATTTGACCCTGCGCCGGGTTACGGCTGGCGAGCCAGAACCGCAAAATCGGTGATGATGGGATCCCAGTTGCCTGTGGGAGAAAGGTCCTTGGTCTGGCCGGGTCCGTGTTCGACAGGCCTTGCAACAAAAGCTGTCTGCAATCCGCTGCGTTGTGCAGCTTCAAGATCGCTGTTGTGGGCGGCCACCATCATCACCTCATTGGGTTGCAAGCGCAGGGCCGTGCAACAGGCCGCGTATACCGCCTCGTGGGGCTTGTAATTTCGGGCAATATCTGCCCCCAAAATACAGTCCCAGGGCAGATCTGCATAGCGGGCAAGCCGGGTCATCAGAGCAATCGATCCGTTGGAACAGGGTGCAATAATGGTTTGTTTCCTAAGTGTCGAAAGCCCGGCAATCACGTCTGGCCATGGATCGAGTTGTTCCCAGGCAGAATTGAGCTGCCAGAGTTCGTCTGATGAGAGCCTGTCACTGAGCCCGAAATGGGCGAGCGTGGCCTGAAGGTTTTCAAAATGCAGTTCGTCCAGAGGGACATAGCCGCGACCGCCTGAGCGAACTCGCTCCATGGCAGGGTCGTATTGGCCACGCCAGTATTCGGCAAATGCTGTGCTGTCGGCAGATATGTTTCTTGCCGAAAAAAATTCCTTGCAGAACCGAGAGACCGACCCCCGCCAGTCAACGACCGTTCCAAACACGTCAAATATGCAGGCTTTTGGTGGCGAGTGTTGTGGGATCATTTTTGTCTAAGCTTCCGGCTATCAAAATAAGCCGGGATTCTAAGTCACAGCTCTTTGGCTTGGTGCCTACAAATAAATGTCGGGTCTGTCGACCGAAGGGTGGTGCAAGTATCATTGCATTAATAGGTAGAGTGTTTGATGATATTGCACTTATAAGTTGTATACTCTATAATGAATCTCGTTATGAGGGTGCATTAGAAAGGTACGTTTGTGAAAAAGACATTTTTGTTGCTGTCGGCGATGGCGCTCATCAGTATTTGCTTCACCCAATGGTCCGGTGTTTCGGCTGCGGCCTTCCAGAACGCGAGCCACAATGTTGTCGTCAAGCATGGCGGTGGATGTCGAAAAAGTTCGCCAGCCGGCCAATGCTGTCATGCCGGATCGCAGCCCTATCACTGCCATTGACGGAAATGGCGTTTTGAATCGTTGGAAACCCAACTAGAATTTATCAACCGCTGCGCCTTGCGTATCCGATGGTTTCAAATCGCAGATGCAGGCCGTCAACCATCAGCAATTTGCCGACCAGCCCTTCGCCCGCGCCGGTAATCTCCTTGATGGCTTCCAAAGCCTGCAATGTGCCCATCAATCCGGTTATTGCACCCATCACCCCGGCTTCTGCACAACTCGGCAGCAGGCCTTCCTTTGGTTGGTTGGGGAACAGATCTCGATATCCCGGATTTGAATTAATCCACGGTTTCAGAGTGGTTATCGACCCATCAAAACGGCTGACGGCGGCGGTGATCAACGGAATTTCAGCCGCCGCGCATGCATCGGCCATCAGATACCGGGTCTGAAAATTGTCGCTGCCGTCGAGTGCCAGTGTGTGTCCGTGAATTAACCCCGCCGCATTTTTGGGATCGATCCGGATTTGTTTTGTGTCCACCTTTACATGGGGGTTGATGCTGGCGAGAGTATTGGCCGCGCTGGTCACCTTGGGCTCACCGACGCTGTTGGTGTGATGGATGATCTGGCGCTGCAAGTTCGACAGGCTGACAACATCATCGTCAACAATGGTCAGTTGACCAATTCCGGCTGCAGCCAGATATTGCAACGCCGGAGCTCCAAGCCCCCCTGCGCCGATGACAACCACCCGGGCAGACTTCAACTTTTGCTGACCGGGGCCGCCGATTTCAGGCAGCACAAAGTGGCGGGCATAGCGTTCGGTCTCTTGTGGTGAAAAAGGGCTCGACATGATGTTCTACCCTGCCTCTTCAACCTTGCCGGATGCAACCTGGAAAAACCGGGCCCGGGCACCAAGGCTGCCGAACATGGGTTGGTCTGTGCCCGTCATCCAGGCCTGACAACCGATCGTGTCGATCAGGTTAAACAATGCATCCCGACGATGTTCGTCCAGATGAGCAGCGATTTCATCCAGCAACAGAATCGGCGTCATGCCGGATATGTCACCGACGAGTTGGGCATGCGCCAGAACAAGTCCGGTCAGCAGGGCCTTTTGCTCACCTGTTGAACATAGGGCAGCTTCCATATTTTTCGGACCGTGTCGAACCGACAGATTGCTGCGATGGGGGCCTTCAAGCGTGCGGCCAGCCGCCCGGTCGCGCACCCGGTGGCGGGCGAGATGGGCGCGGAAATTGTCCTCCAGATCGGCTGCCGCACCGTCCACAAGGAGATCCTCAAGCGTACCCTGCAGTGAAATATCAGCATTGGGAAACGGAGCGTTTGGACCTGTGGGGCCTTTGGCGATGATACCCCTCAGCAAGGCAACCAGCTCCCCTCGGGCGAAAGCAACCGCAACACCGGTCTCCGCCATCTGACCCTCAATAGCGTCGAGCCAGGCGGTATCTGCGTGGAGATCTTCCAACAATTTGTTGCGACTGCGCATGGACTTTTCAAAATCGGTTACCCGGCGGCCATGTCCAGGATCAATAGCCAACACCAGTCGGTCAAGAAAACGACGGCGATCTGCGGCGGGACCGGTAAACAGGCCATCCATTGCTGGGGTCAGCCATAATATCCGGGCGTGTTCCAACAATGCGTCTGATGCTCGCGTTAGAGCGCCATTAATATGTACCTTGCGTTGGGGATCGACCCCTGAACTGCCGTTTTGCAGTCCGGTGCCGATTTCAACGGGGCCTTCTGCCCCCTGCATTGACACATGAACCGCCCAGGTGTCGGCCTGAGGGTCACTCAGGTCGGTGCCATCCTGAGACAATTGCTGGGCCACTTTGTCGTAGGCTGCACGACGCAGTCCTCTTCCCGGCGACAGAAATGAAATGGCCTCCAACAGATTGGTTTTACCGGCGCCATTTTCACCGGTCAGCACAACATGGTGCTGATCGAGGTCGAGTTTGAGATGGGAATAGTTGCGGAAATGATTGAGTTTGAGCTGCTCAATCCAGATTCGTGAGGCTTGGCCGTTCTGGTTCACCTTAAGTCTGCGCCCACGCCCCGCATCACACGCGCATGGGCATCAGGACATAAAGTGCGCCAGCTTCACCTTTTTCACGGATCAGCGTGGGAGAGCCGGGATCGGCCAGCATGAAGGTGGTTTCGTCCGCAGACAGCTGATTGGTGATATCGAGCAGGTAGCGGGAATTGAAACCGATATCGAGGGGGTCGGCCGAGTAGCCCACGGCAATCTCTTCTTCAGCCGACCCAGAGTCCGGATTATTGACGGACAGGACCAATTGTCCGTCAGTTAATGACAGTTTCACCGCCCGCCCGCGGTCCGAGGAGATGGTTGATACTCGGTCTACCGCGGCGGCAAATGTTGAGCGATCGAGCAGCAGCTCCTTGTCATTGGCAGCCGGGATCACTCGATTGTAATCTGGAAAAGTGCCGTCGATGAGTTTTGAGGTCATCACCACCTGGTTGACCGTGAAGCGAATTTTGGTGTCGGACAATTCGATTGTGACCGACGCATCCGGCTCCTCCAACAGTTTTTGAACTTCGGCGACGGCTTTGCGTGGCACGATAATTCCGGGCATGCCGCCGGAACCGTCGGGTGCAGCGGTTTGGGCCTGGGCCAGACGGTGACCATCCGTTGCGACAGCCCGCAACATCATCTCGCCCTCATCTTCCACTGCGTGGAAGTAAATGCCGTTGAGGTAATAGCGGGTTTCTTCGGTCGAAATGGCAAATTGAGTGCGATCAATCAGCGCCTTGAAGTCAGTGCAGGCCATGCGGAATGTATGGCTGAATTCTCCGGCAGTCAGATCGGGAAAATCGCTTTCCGGCAACATTTGAAGGCGAAACTGGGAGCGGCCGGAGATCAGCGACAATCCATTGTCATCGCTGACCGACATCATCACTTCTGAGCCATCGGGCAGTTTGCGTACAATGTCATACAGCATGTGGGCAGAGACAGTGGTGGCGCCGGTTTGTTCTATCGACGCGGGTGTTGTTTCCGTGACCTCAATGTCGAGGTCCGTGGCCTTCAATGTCAAAGTGCCATCGTCGGCTTTCAGCAATACATTTGACAGGATTGGAATCGTATTGCGGCGTTCTACCACGCGCTGAACGTGGTTGAGAGATTTCAGAAGATTCGATCTTTCAAGTGTAACCCGCATAGCCTCGGTTTCCGCAAATGTTTCCCGGTTGGTCGTGGTCAACGCGCCGGATAGAATAGTGATTGAATGGCTTGCGATAGGACACATTTATCACGTGTATTGCAAGCCCGTCGGCCACTCAAAATGGCGGAACCGGCATTGGCTTTCAAGGGGCGGGCAGCATGGCCCACACCTTTTCATGTCTCTTCATTGAAGATTGACGCCGGCTACTGGCCCATCTCGTGGATCAGTCGTTTGAGCAGTTCGATTTCGTGGGCCAGCTTGTCGTCTTCTTTAAGCAGGCTTTCTATTTTGCGAACCGCATGCAGAACCGTGGTGTGATCCCTGCCACCAAATCGCCGGCCGATTTCCGGCAAGGATCTTGGGGTGAGGATCTTCGACAGATACATGGCGATCTGGCGGGGCCGTACAATGATCCGGGTTCTGCGGTTTGAAAGAAGATCGTTTTTCGACACGTTGTAATGTCGGGCAGCGACTTTTTGAATATCTTCGATACGAACCCGCCTCTGTTCGCCCGACTGCACCAGATGACCGAGCATTTTTTCAATTGCTTCAATATCCACAGGACCGTCGGAAAAACGGCGCTGAATCAGAAGTTGATTAAACGCGCCTTCCAGATCCCGTCCAGATGAAGACACTTTGCCAGCAACGAAATTCAGGATATCGGCTGGAATGTCGAGATTGGGATCTTCCTGCTGCGCATGTTTATAGCGCAGATCAAGCATCGACTGCCGCATTTCCAGATCGGGAGATTTTACTTCAAGTGCGACACCGCCCTGCAGCCGTGAACGAACACGCGCATCCAGAGATTCAAGTTGGGAGGGTGGCCTGTCTGCAGCCACGACAACCTGTTTGGCACTGTCGATCAGTGCATTCAGCAGATGACAGAATTCCTGCTGAATGGATTTGCCCTGCAGAAACTGCATGTCGTCGATCAACAGCAGATCGATATCGCGCAGGGATTCTTTGAACGATAGGGCATTGGAGTCGCGAATGGCTGAGGCAAACCGCCACATGAAATATTCAGCCGTTAGATACAGGATTTTGGTACCGCTGTTGCGGGCACTTGCGGCCCAGGCAATAGCCTGCAGCAAATGAGTCTTGCCAAGGCCGACATTGGCGTGAATGAACAGCGGATTAAACCTGGCTGCTGCGCCGTCAGCTTCGGCAACGGACCGGGCCGCGGCACAGGCCATGCGGTTTGAACTGCCTTCAATCAGTGTGGAAAATGTAAAACTTGCATCCAGAGGAGATCCGGCAAACCCGACCGCGGCGTCACGGGATGCTGCCCCTCGACCTGCGACACCGCCAATGGCGCCGCCCGTTGGATAGCCAACTCGGTGCGGCGTGGTGGAACCCACCAGCCCGACGGCATTTGCCGATAGTGGTGATCTGGGATCCGATGGCTGACCGTCTGCGCCGACTCCCACCCCTGAATTTCCATTGATGTTGTTTGATGTGGCGGCTTCACCATTTTCCATATTGGCGGAGCGGACAGCGCTCCGTACGACGATATCAACCCGCAATATTTCCGGCACCTGCTTTTGCCATAACTCCAGCAGCAAGTCGCTGTAGTGAGTGCGAATCCAGCTTTTCAGGAAAGTTGTTGGAACAGATACGGTCAGCTGACTTTTGGAAACGGTTTCGAGGCGGCAGCGTCCGAACCAACTGGCAAATGCTTCCGGTCCAAGACGTGCCTTAAGCTGGGCCAGCACTCGCTCCCACTTTTGAGCATCGCGTGCAGCGACAGTCGGGCCAACCTGATTGGGTGTTATGGTGCGGGTGGGTGCAGTTGCATTCGTCGTCTGTTGAATTGGCGTTTTTGTGCCGGAGCTTCGGCTCGAAACTGCAACGGGGTCGCCGCCGGCTGCCGTTGAAGGTTCTTCAGACTTGCGACCGCGCCGGCTGGCGGATTCACGTTTGGCGTTGGGTATTGGCATAATAAATCCATACATTCATTTTCTGCGTTGCGTGCGGCAGTGCCGACGCGCGAGGCCTTTGCAGGGAGCTGGCCATGATCGGCCAGGCTAATGAATGCTGGATTATTCGTGGGCTGGATTACGCCTTCTGATTGCCATAATTTGTGGTGCCTGTGGTTTCCCCAAAATAGTCATTCTGTCTGCCTCCTTGCTGGCCTTTGGCCTATATTATCCAACACGCTGAGAATCATGCGCACCGGTTTGTTTGTTGAATGCGACCTAGCGTTGCTGCCAGGGCAGTCCCTCCATTTTCCATCCGTTTCTTTTCCCTCGGTGCCCCTCATCGTCCAGATCACCTTCGAAACCGCCTGTAATATTGTAGCTGTTAGCGTAACCGATAGCCGACATGGCTTTCGCTGCTGCCAGACTGCGAACCCCGGACCGGCACAGGAAGCAAAGCTTCGCTTCCTTGTCGGCACCTGCGCTCTCCAGTTGTTCATGTAAACGACTGGAAAAATTTCCATCGACTGCCATGTCGGGAAAAACCTGCCATTGCTGAAGAATCACGTCTTGCATTTCGGCATCAAGAAGCGGGACGCCGACATATGCCCATTCGGCAACAGTGCGAACGTCGACGATGAAGGCAGTCTTGTCACTGCCTAAAAGATCCCAACATTGTTTGACCGTAAGGTCTCCGGCATAACTCATTACACAACTTCCCCGCGGCAACACTCTAATCTCAATGCAGCCCAACCGCTTAACCCAAATTTTTTAGTTTCCAACTGCCGCCAATCAGGCGACTTTGTTGGCAATGGACTTCGTCATCCATTTGATGCTTTCAGCAAATATTAAATATTGCTGCAGCATTTTTGAGTCGAATTCCAATATAAATAAATATTAAGTCGATCTATGAATGGGATTTAAATAACCGATCAACTTAAACTTTACGATAAACTTCTAACTTCAAACTCACTAACCAAAGCCAGCATATACACGGGGTTTGGGGTGTTCAAGATGAGTCTGGCTGGAATCTCGATTGCTCGGGCCGAGCAAAATTAATTTTGCTGTGTATCTAAAATGTCCGGCTTGAAAAATGCTTATGAATCAAGATGACTCAGAATTGGCCTTGCGTCATTATCGCGCATCCTGCATTAAAATTTTTTTCTTGCGATTTACCCCCTTGACTCGAATTTTGCTGTCATGATGCCAAGGCTCTCAAAGGGGTGAATCTTCAACCTTTGACAACCATTTGATTTTTATTGGTAAATTTTATCACAAAGTTGAGGCGCACATTTTCCCTGATTTATGCGAAAATACCGGGATTGGCCTGCGCAGAGCTGCTTGCAGCCTGTTTCAACTGTTCATATAAGCCTGGCTGGCCCAGAATATGGAACCAGCATTTGCACAAAACAAAAGCCCGCATCCAAGGAATGCGGGCTTAATTTATTACCGGCGCCTGATCTGGCCCCAACAGGACCTGTTACAGGCTAGATTTCAACTATAGATTAAGTTCAGAGTGCTTTTACTCGAGCTGAAAGGCGTGAAATCTTACGCGCAGCGGTATTCTTATGAATAATACCTTTGGAAGCAGATTTCATCACGACTGGCTGTACCAGTTTCAACTGTGACTGTGCTGCATCCTTGTCGCCCGCTTCAATGGCTTCTTCCATCTTGCGCAACTGGCCGCGCATATGGGTGCGGCGAGACTTGTTGACCGCAGTCTTACGGGCGATCTTACGTGTGGCTTTCTTTGCCGAAGTCGTATTGGCCATGAAAAGCCCTTTCCGTTTCGAATTTGATGTGCATGTCTGTTTGCGCGGAGGGCGCAAACGAAAGCGTTGGCGCTCCGGAGAGGCCAAATTTTGCGGTGGTATAGAACCGCAAATTTAAAGCGTCAACCTTTACTTAGCGGTTTCTGAATTGTGGTTGCCGCTTTTCGATGAATGCAGCCATGCCTTCGTCCTGATCATCAGTGGCAAACAGTGAATGGAACAGGCGGCGCTCGAACAAAATGCCCTCCGCCATTGTTGATTCATATGCCCGGTTCACACTGGCCTTGGTCATTGCCACGGAGGGTTGCGAGAATTCAGCTATCTTGGCTGCGACCTGCAAGGCGGTCTCGATGAGATCGTTGGCAGGTACGACCCTTGATACCAGACCGCTGCGCTCAGCCTCTTCGGCATCCATCATTCTACCGGTCAAACACATGTCCATGCTTTTCGACTTGCCGACAAACCGAGTCAGTCTTTGAGAACCGCCCATACCCGGCATCACACCAAGAGTAATTTCCGGTTGGCCGAATTTTGCTGTTTCAGCTGCGATAATGAAGTCGCACATCATGGCCAGTTCACAGCCACCACCCAGCGCATAGCCGGCAACCGCAGCAATCACCGGCTTGCGCAATCTGGTCAGTCCGTCCCAATGGGCAAAGAAATCCTGTTCAAACGCATCGACATAAGAAAGAGGCTGCATTTGTTTGATGTCGGCACCAGCCGCGAAGGCTTTTTCAGAGCCGGTCAATACGATGCAGCCAATCTTGGAATTGCTGTCAAACTCCTGCGCCGCCTCGACCACTTCGTTCATCAGCGTTGTATTCAGCGCATTGAGGGCCTTGGGTCGATGCAAAGTGATAATACCAACCTTGCCATTGGTTTCGACTTTGATGGTTTCATATGCCATTTCGGTGCCCCGGGTTTGATCTATGTTTCGGCTTCAAGCCAAGCCACTCTACCCATAGCGTCAGATTTGGCCTGATCAAGTGTTTGAAACCTCAAATCGCTGAAAAACCCAATGGGAAACCAACCTTCTGCGGATTCAACATCGCGGCGATATTCTTCAAAGCCAAAGCTGGCATCGGCCCTTTTGAAGAAGTCCACACACAGGGCCTCGCCAGTTGCATTAAGCGAAAGGACGACTGTTCCCAGGTCTTTTGAGCGGCGATACAGCACCATGAGTGTCAGCTCTGACAACGTGGGCAATAAAACGTGCTGCGCCCGGATTGCACAATTCGGGAAATGGTTCCGTCACAATGCGGTTTCGGGCACGGGTTCCCCTGCTGATCATAAACCGCAAAGGAATGCTGGAAATAACCCAGCGATCCATCCGTTTGGCTGTGGTCCCGCAGCGAGGACCCACCGGCCGCAATGGCTTCCTGAATTACCTGTCTGACATTTTCGACCAGCAAAACCGCACGAGCCGTTGGTTGGCCGGACTTCAAAACCAAAGTGCGGGCCTTGCGTTTGGGGGACAGTCCACTGCGCCAAAGCGCTTCACATACATATATATTGCCAAGACCGGCAATAATGCGCTGATCCAGCAGTGCGGCTTTCAAAGGGGCATTCTTGCCGGCGAAACCGGCGGCAAGATAGTCTGCATCCAAAGCATTGCCCACCGGTTCGGCGCCCAGATCTCGAATCATCTTGTGCTGATCCAGACGATTGCGCGATGTCATCAACATGAAGCCAAAACGGCGCGGGTCATTATAAATCACCTGTGCTGTCCCACCATCGGAGAGCTTTAGGTGAAACACCACATGGTCGTGTGCTTCAATTTTAGTGTGGGCATGATGAAACTTGCCCGGTGTGGAACCATCAACTGTCCGAAACGAGCCCGACATGCCCAGATGCATGATAATGACGTGATCCTGTTCCAGGTCGACCAGCAAATATTTGGCGCGTCGCCCGAGTGAGAGGATTTTTTGCCCCTGAACAATATTCGCAAAATTCTCCGGAAACGGAAACCGCAAGTTCGGACGGTTCAGCACCAGCTCTTGAATCGTTGCATTCTCCATGACCGGCGCGAGGCCACGGCGAACGGTTTCGACTTCCGGCAGTTCGGGCATCAGACGTGTTGTCCGCCGTTCACGTGAACTTCTGCGCCGTTGACGTAACTTGCGGCATCCGAGCACAGATAATAAATCGTGTCGGCTACTTCATTGGTTTCTCCCAATCGCCGCAACGGAATGTCCTTGATCATGCCCTCCGTGCCCGGTGATAATATAGAAGTATCAATTTCGCCGGGAGCAATGGCATTCACCCGAATGCCGTGGGGTCCAAAGTCAGCGGCCATTTCGCGGGTTAGCGACGCCAATGCTGCTTTGGAAGTTGCATAGGCGCTGCCCGCAAAAGGATGAACCCGGCCACCGGCAATCGATGTCACGTTGACGATGGCACCTTGAGCGGCATTTAACTCATCAAACAGGCCACGTGCCAGCAGCAGCGGCGCAAAAAAGTTGACCTGAAAAACCTGTCGCCAGACTTGCATCGGCGTATCGATGGAATTGGGGCGTTGGCCATCTTCCAGCTTTGGCGATATGCCGGCATTGTTGACCAAGGCGTGCAGTTTGCCTCCTTCGGCTTCCAACCGGCTGCGAATGTCAGCTACCGCCAGTCCCAGACTGTCAGCATCTCCAAGATCAACCTGAACATGGTTTGCAGCCCCTTCCGGCCAGGGGCAGTTATCATCAAATGGTTGTCGCGACAGGGTCAGAACTCGCCAGCCTTCGCTCGAAAAGCGTCTGACTGCAGCATGGCCTATGCCACGGCTGGCGCCGGTGAGAACCAGAGTGCGTCGTTTGTCGGTTTGTTGATCTTTTTCCATCGTCAATGTCTAGTCGAATGAAGCGGCTTTGCCTATGGTGCGGCGCAATTAAAGGGAGGCCGATATGGCAGATTCGTCGAATACCGATGGCATGGTTCTGGCCATAGATCAGGGCACCACATCTTCACGCGCCATTGTGTTTGGTCCGGACCAATCGATCATTTCGGTTGCCCAACAGGAATTTACGCAACATTTTCCAAAATCAGGCTGGGTTGAACATGATTGCGAGGAGATCTGGCAAAGTGTTGTCTCTGTCTGCCGCGAAGCATTGTCCAAGGCGAACATGCAGGCAACCGACATCGCTGCAATTGGCATAACCAACCAGCGGGAAACGACCCTGATCTGGGATCGTAAGACCGGCAAGCCAGTATATAATGCCATTGTCTGGCAGGATCGGCGCACGGCAGATTTCTGCGGCCAGCTTAAACAGGACGGCCACGAAGAGGAGGTGACGCAGCGTTCTGGCTTGCTGCTCGATCCGTATTTTTCCGGCACCAAGGTGCGCTGGCTGCTGGACAATGTGGACGGGGTTCGTGAGCGGGCAGAAAACGGCGAGCTGGCCTTTGGAACTGTTGACAGTTTTCTGATTTGGCGGCTGACCAATGGCAAACGCCACGTTACTGACGCAACAAATGCTGCCCGCACGCTGATGTATAATATTGGCGACAATTGTTGGGATGACCATTTGTTGGAAATTTTGGGAATTCCGGCTGCCCTGTTGCCGGAAGTTCTGGACTGTGCTGCCGATTTCGGCATTGCCGAGGCGGAGGTTCTGGGCGCCGAACTGCCGATTTATGGTGTTGCTGGAGACCAGCAGGCAGCAACAATCGGCAATGCCTGTTTTGAACCGGGCATGTTCAAGTCTACCTATGGAACCGGGTGTTTTGCGTTGCTCAATACTGGTAGCGACAAGGTGGCGTCAAAAAACCGCATGCTGACTACAATCGCCTATCGGCTGGATGGCGAGACCACCTATGCGCTGGAGGGGTCAATCTTCATGGCCGGTGCGACTGTTCAATGGCTGCGAGACGGGTTGAAAATTATTGATGATGCCGCTCAGACAGGTCCGATGGCGGACGCTGCAGATGATGAACAAAACATCTATCTGGTCCCCGCATTTACAGGATTGGGAGCCCCTTATTGGGATGCCGATGCGCGCGGTGCGGTATTTGGCATGACACGCAATACCGGGCCAAATGAGTTGGCGAGAGCGGCACTACAGGCGGTTTGCTACCAGACCTGCGACTTGCTCAATGCGATGCATTCTGACTGGCCGGCGGCTCAGTCTGGTGAAGGTCAAACGGTGTTGCGAGTGGATGGGGGGATGGTCGCTTCCGACTGGACGATGCAATATCTGTGCGACATGCTGAACGCGCCGGTAGATCGTCCGACTATTCTTGAAACCACAGCATTGGGTGCAGCATGGCTTGCCGGTTCGCGTGCCGGGGTTTGGCCGGATCAGGCTGGGTTTGCAAAGACCTGGGCCCGAGACAAACGCTTCGAACCTTCAATGAACGACGATATCCGGCAGGCCCGGTATGCCGGCTGGCAGGATGCGGTCAGCAGAACATTGTCGTCGCACCAGTAAGGCGCGGTGACCTAATGACGTTTCTGGACAATCTTTTGTGACAGTCTGGCTGTTGCGTGTGATGACACTTCTCCATATGTGACCCGAAGCGGTGATTAAAGGCGCTTGGGCGAGAGATTTGTGGAGGAACAAATGCTGGGAAAATTTTGGCGGTGTGCATTGGTTGCGACTGTTGGCTTAGGGATGGTCTCAAATGCTCATTCCGCTGACCCAGGTAACTGGGATTCGGTGAAAGCGGCAGCAAGGGGGCAGACAGTATTTTTTAACGCCTGGGGCGGATCGCAGAATATAAACGAATATATTGCCTGGGCCGGCAGTGAACTCAAAGCCCGCTATGGGGTGACGGTTGAACACGTCAAGCTGGATGATACGGCAAATGCAGTGGCAACGGTGGTTGCTGAGAAAACCGCCGGGAAAGATGAAAATGGCCGCGTCGATCTGATCTGGATCAATGGCGAGAACTTTGCCTCGATGAAACGCCAGAAGCTTTTGCTGTCGCCCGGTTGGGCCGATAAAATGCCGAACTGGGCGTTTGTTGATGTCGAAAACAAGCCGACTATTACCGTAGACTTCACGATACCCACCGATGGTATGGAATCTCCATGGGGTGGGGCAAAGCTGGTATTTTTTCATGATTCGGCTCGTCAAGGGACCGGCGCCCTTCCCGACTCGGTCAAAGACCTGGTGACCTGGACGGCTGCAAACAAAGGCCGGTTTTCCTATCCGGCACCACCAGATTTTATCGGCTCAACATTTCTCAAGCAGGCTCTTTCAGAGGTAATTGAAGACCCCGCTGACTTGCTGAAACCTGTCAACACGGATGAATTTCAGCGAACCAGCCAGCCATTGTTTGAATTGCTCGATGCTCTGCATCCGAATATGTGGCGTGGCGGCCGGGCATTTCCCAAAAACTATCCCGCTATGGGGCAAATGCTGGCAGATGGAGAGCTCGACATAATATTCGCCTTTAACCCGGCTGAAGCCTCAAGTGCGATCGCCCAGAATCGATTGCCAGACACAGTGCGGTCGTTCACCTTTTCTGGCGGTACCTTGGGAAACACCCATTTTGTCGCCATCCCCTATAATGCAACATCAAAAGAAGGTGCTTTGCTGCTGGCAAATTTTCTGATCTCCCCTGAAGCCCAAGCACGAAAGCAAGACCCGAATATCTGGGGTGACCCGACGGTGCTCAATGTTGCCAAGTTGAACGATGACGATAAGGCGAATTTTGCGGCGCTCGATCTGGGCATTGCAACGCTGAAGCCGGAGGAGCTTGGTCCGATGCTGCCCGAACCGCATCCAAGCTGGATGACAGCTATCGAAAAAGAATGGGTTCGCCGCTATGGTGCCGGTAATTAGAGCCTGAACGGCTCTAAGCCTGAAGCACTCTAACAACCGGACCTGATATGTTGCGATTGGCACCAGCTTTGGCAATTGGCGTTTTGCTGGCGCCAGTTGCCTGTGGTGTATTGGCCACCCTTCTGCCGGCTTTCGGGTATCTGCCCGCTCTTGGCGGGCGAGAGTTTACCTTTGACCATTTTGCCACGCTGATCGACTATCCGGGGATTGGTCGATCGGTTTTGTTGTCTTTGGCGACCGGCTTGCTGACGACTGTGATTGCGCTGACGATCGTCCTCACATTTGTCAGTGGTTGGTACAGCACCGTAACATTTGCGCGGGTGCAATACCTCATTTCCCCGCTATTGTCGGTGCCTCACGCTGCTGCAGCTTTCGGACTGGCTCTCTTGATTGCACCCTCCGGGTTCTTTTTCAGACTGATTTCACCGGCGCTTACCGGCAGCAGTCGTCCTCCTGACCTGTTTATTTTGAACGACCCACTGGGTCTCACCATGATGGCTGGATTGGTGGCAAAAGAAATTCCATTTTTGTTGCTGGTTACGCTGGCCGCATTGCCGCAAACCAGTGCGCGGCGTTCCGGTCAGATTGCTCAGGCGGCAGGCTATGGTCGCATCGCAGGGTTTTTATTCACCACCTGGCCACTGGTCTACAAACAGATCAGACTGGCCGTATTTGCGGTTATTGCCTATGCGACGTCGGTGGTGGATGTGGCGGTTATTTTAGGGCCACTGACGCCACCACCCCTGTCGGTGCGCCTCACTCAATGGATGGCGGATCCGGATATAGCCATGCGGTTTGTCGCCTCTGCCGGTGCAGTGTTGCAATTATTGGTCACCATGGTGGCAATCTTCATTTGGATTGGGTTTGAAAAGCTGGCGACGAGATTGGTTGCGCGGAAGCGAAACGCCGGACATCGATTTGTAAAAGAAAATTGGGCGCGGCTGGGTGGATTGACCCTCGTGCTGTTGGTCAGCGCGGTAATTTTTCTGGGACTGCTGCTGTTGGCGCTATGGTCCTTTGCCGGGTTTTGGGCGTTTCCCGATACGTTGCCGCGAGGATTTACGGTGGTCAATTGGGGGAGGGCTTTGCCATCTCTGGCGGGTCCGCTGACCACCACTTTGTTGACCGGATTTGTTGCCACTTTGATTGCGGTCTGTCTGGCGCTGGCCTGTCTGGAACGTGAAGCCAGAACCGGTCGTACAGGTGGGTCGCGGGCTTTACTATTTATCTATTTGCCACTGATTGTTCCGCAGGTTGGTTTTGTGTTTGGTCTGCAATTGTTCTTTCTTGGCGCTGGGCTGGATGCTAGTTGGGGTGCGTTGGTGCTTGTGCATTTGGTTTTCGTTCTGCCCTATGTGTTTTTGTCGCTGTCGGACCCGTGGCGGGCTTGGGACCCACGCTATGCTTCGATATCCTATGGGCTGGGGGCAAATCCAAATCGAACGTTTTGGAAGATCCGTTTGCCAATGTTGCTGAAACCCGCAATGGTAGCCAGCGCTGTTGGTTTTGCGGTGTCGGTGGGACAATATTTGCCGACTTTGCTGATTGGTGGTGGACGTTGGCCGACGATCACTACTGAGGCGGTGGCGCTTGCTTCAGGCGGTAATCGGCGGGTCATCGGCGTCTATGCCTTTGTTCAAATGTTGTTACCGTTTGTCGGTTTTGCCCTGGCAACAATTATCCCTGCGGTGTTGTATCGCAATCGCAGCGACATGAGGGCCGCGTCATGACCGGTCTTTTACTTGAAGATGTTGTCATCGTTTTGGACGGACGCGAATTGATGCGCCTGTCGGAATCGATTGCTCCGGGAGAAATTCTGACGGTGATGGGACCGTCTGGATCGGGAAAGTCATCTTTGCTGGCATATGTTGGTGGATTTCTCCCAGCGAGTTTTCAGGCTCGCGGCAACATCGTGCTAAGCGGCAAACAACTTAACAATCAACCGGCCCATGAGCGACATACGGGGATCCTGTTTCAGGACCCGTTGTTGTTTCCCCATATGTCGGTTGGTGAAAATCTGTTGTTTGCCATTCCATCATCGATCAAGGGTGCCAGCCGTCGCAGACTGGCGGAAAAAGCACTGAGCCAAGCCGGGTTGGACGAGTTTTTTGATCGTGACCCTGCAACCCTGTCGGGAGGGCAAAAGGCGCGGGTTGCGCTGATGCGGGTGCTGGTATCTCAGCCGCGCGCGCTATTGCTGGATGAGCCGTTTTCAAAACTTGATGCAGGACGTCGTGATCAGATCCGGCGTTTTGTGTTCGATGAAGCAAAACGACAAAACCTACCCATTTTGCTGGTTACCCATGATAAGGCCGACGCGGATGCTGCCGGTGGCAAAATTGTCGATCTCGATCAATAATAGCTCTTAGATGTTCTCTGGTTTTTGATAGTTCCGGATTTGCCCAACCTGCCCAACCTGCCCGACCTGCCAGTTGTGCAGGTGCTCGATCAGATTACCGACGGTCTGGCAGGTGCCAGTAATCTTGTTCTCGTGGCGCCTCCGGGTGCGGGCAAGACAACGATTGTGCCACTGGCATTGATCGATGCCAGCTGGCGAAAGCAACGAAAAATAATTGTCCTGGAACCGCGCCGTCTGGCTGCCAGGGCCGCGGCACAGCGCATGGCAGCATTGCTTGGGGAGAGAGTTGGAGAAACGGTTGGATATCGCATTCGATTTGATAACCGGGTCAGTGCAGCGACGCAGATTGAAGTTGTAACCGAAGGGGTTTTCAGCCGCATGCTGGTGGACGACCCGGGGCTTGATCATGTCGCGGCAGTACTGTTTGACGAATTTCACGAACGCAGTCTTGATGGAGATTTGGCGCTGGCTCTTTGTCTTGATCTACAGGTCGCACTTCGGGAGGATCTTCGCCTGATGCCGATGTCGGCGACACTGGAAGGTGATGCTGTTGCTCGACTGTTGGGTGCCAAGATTGTGGAGTCCCAAGGCCGTACATTTCCCGTCGAAATAATTCATCACGACCGGTTGCCGGAAATCCGCATCGAAACGATGATGGCTGATGCAGTTCGACAGGAACTGGCGCGCAAGGAAACTCGCAGTATTCTCGCCTTTCTGCCGGGGCAAAGGGAAATCGAACGGGTAAACGGGCTGTTGGAAGGCCGATTGCCTCAGGGTGTTGAGCTGCACCGACTCTATGGCGCTTTGCCGCAAAAAGTGCAGGACGCAGCCATTCATCCACCGAAAGAAGGCGTTCGCAAGATTGTGCTTTCCAGCGCCATTGCTGAGACGTCACTGACAATTGATGGTGTAAACACCGTGATCGACAGTGGACTGTCACGTCAGCCGGTGTTTGAACCCTCTACCGGACTGACCCGACTTCAAACAGTGCGGGCTTCACAGGCATCGGTAATTCAACGCGCCGGCCGGGCAGGGCGTCTGGGACCAGGCCGCGCCATTCGGTTGTGGCGGGCAGAGCAGACCGCAGCCCTGCCACCCCGCACGCCGCCAGAAATCCTCAACGCTGATCTGACGTCGTTATTATTGTCTTTGGCAGACTGGGGGGTCGGCGACCCCGGCCAACTAAACTGGCTCGATACGCCACCCACCCCGGCAATGCAGGAAGCCAGATCTGTGTTGCAGGAATTGGGTGCCCTTCGTGCCGATGGGCAATTGACCGACCACGGCAAGGCACTTTCCAAACTCTCCCTGCCTCCGAGATACGCACATATGGTTCTGGTCGCTGCAGGCTGCGGTATTGAGACAGCCGATGAGGCTGCTCGTTTGGCACTACTAATTCAGGAACGCGGCGTTGGAGGTCAATCGATTGATCTGGAAATCCGGCTACATAATTTGCAAAGCGCTCGGGATTCCCGTGCACAACGGGTCCGTGATCTCGCCGCGTCCTTGTCAAAGCGGGCTCAAAAGCTGGTGTTTTCTCAGATGGAAAATGCTGATTCTGATCCATCAATGTCTGCAGGCATCATTCTGGCGACGGGGCAGGCCGAACGGATTGCCCAACGGCGGGGGGGGGAGCTCCCAACGGCATGGTGAGATATCGGCTGGCTAATGGCCGTGGCGCGGAACTGGAAGCGACTGAAACGCTTGCCAATCAGGACTATCTTGTGGTGGTCGATATGGTGGGCCGTGCCGGCGCCGCACGAATAATGTCGGCTGCGGCGATTGAAAAGTCAGACTTGTTGTCGAAATTCTCAAAAAAGATCCAACCGGTTAGAGAAACGAAATTTGATCCCGCCACGGGTAATCTCACCAGCAAACAGTTTACTCAATTGGGTGCATTGGTTCTGGATAAGCCGCAGAACATCAAGATGTTGCCGGAAGATATCGTACCTGCGTTGCTTGATGCAGTATCGCAGCACGGTATTGATATTTTGCCTTGGCGTTCTGCCGATAAAGAGTTGAGGCAAAGGCTGGCTTTGCTGCACCGTGAACTGGGTGCCCCCTGGCCGGATGTGAGTGATGATGGACTGACTGTTCGGCGAGATGACTGGTTGGCACCATTTCTTTCAAACGCAACTTCATTGAGCCGACTGGCGGACGGGTCTCTGTCTGATGGATTGATGTTGTTGGCTGGCCACCCTCCTGCGAAAGAGTTGAATCGACTGGTACCAACGCATTTTGCGGCACCAAGCGGGTCAAATTTGAAGCTGGACTACGGACCGCAATCAGTTGTGTTGAGTGTTCGGCCCCAGGAATTGTTCGGATTGGATCGCCATCCAACGATTCTGGACGGGCGCATTGAGATCGAAGTCGAACTGGTTTCACCGGCTGGGCGACCAATTCAGATTACCCGCGACCTTCCTGGTTTTTGGCGAGGAAGTTGGCGCGATGTGCGGGCCGATCTGAGAGGCCGGTATCCCAAACATCCCTGGCCTGAAGACGCACTTTCCGCGACGGCTACCCACAGAGCAAAACCTAGAAAACAATAGTATTGGCGAATATTTGATGTGTCAGTTTCAATTCGCCACTGAAACCAGATAGAACTAGATAGCGGAACAAAATAAGGGGGGCACATGGAGGACGAAAACTACCAGCCAACAAGGCGAGAAGAAGTTCTGGTCAGGCTGGATACATTCCTGCGCCTGCGCCGCTACGCCATAATCGGCCAGGGGGTGGCCATATTGCTGGTGGCTTTTTGGTTTCAATATCCCTTCCAGTGGGAAATCTGCTTGGGGCTGATCGCCATATCGGCTGGTCTGAACGTGGTGCTCGATCGACTTTACCAGGCCAATCATCTTCTTCCTGGCAGCGGGGCAATGATGTTGCTTTCGTTTGACGTGGTACATCTCGGGCTGCTTTTGTTCCTGACAGGTGGGTTGCAAAACCCGTTTGCCATCCTGCTGATGGCCCCCGTGGTGGTCGCGGCTACCTCATTGCATCTCGACCATATCCTGTCGCTGTGGCTGCTAACTTTGCTTGCTCTGTCTGTGCTGGTTATTTTTCATCTGCCATTGCCCTGGAATGAACAGGAACCGCTGGACATCCCGTTTGTATATAATTTGGGCGTCTGGCTGGCGATTGTCTGCACTGCTGCGTTTACAGCGATTTATGCCTATCGGGTGGCTGAAGAATCGCGAAAGCTCGCAGATGCCCTGGCAGCCACGGAACTGGTATTGCAGCGCGAAGAATACCTTTCAGATCTTGATGGTCTTGCCGCCGCTGCAGCCCATGAATTGGGTACGCCTCTGGCGACGATCGCATTGGTGGCCAAGGAAATGGTGCATGAGTTGGGCGAGGCCAGCCCGTTGCGCGATGATGCCCTATTGCTGCGGGCTCAGGCGGATCGCTGTCGTGATATTTTGCAAAAACTATCGTCGCTGACCAGCGCAGGAGAGGAAGTTATCGGGACCCAGACGCTGGGTGTTCTGGTTGAGGAAGAAGTTGCACCGCTGCGCGATTTTGGCATCGATATCGAAGTTCACAGCAAAGGAAATTTGGTAACGATACCGACTATGGGACGCAATGCCGGCATTCACTACGGACTGGGTAATCTGTTGGACAATGCGGTCGACTTTGCACGAGAAAAAGTTGTGGTGGTGATGTATTGGGATGAAGAAACGGTGTCGGTGGAAATAAGTGATGATGGTCCGGGCTTTCCAGCATCTCTTCTGGAACGATTGGGGGACCCTTTCCTGACGGGGCGCCCAGACAACAAGGGTGCCCAAAAGCGCGGCTTGGGCCTTGGGGTCTTCATTGCCAAGACTTTGCTCGAGCGTAGCGGCGCGCAAATTGGTTTTCAAAACCATATTGAACGAGAACATCATGGTGGTGGGGCGTTTATTGAACTAAAATGGCCACGCGACAAACTGCAGGCATGACTGGACTAGGGAATAGGGGGTGCGACAATTCGGCGCGCAATGGCGCTCGAAGAATTCTCCTCAAGCTCTATTATAAAGATGCAGGTGAGAAGAATTGGAATTGTGAATGAACGACCAGTCGCAGTCTTTGGACAAAAATGGCAAATTACCCAGCCTGCTGTTGGTAGACGATGATCGACCGTTTTTGCAGCGCCTTGGCCGGGCCATGGAAAGCCGCGGGTATGCGGTTACAACTGCTGAGACTGTGCGGGATGGGATATTCCACGTGTCCAGAGAGACGCCGGATTATTGTGTTGTGGACATGCGGCTGGAAGACGGTAACGGTCTGGAGGTCGTGAGCGCTCTGCAGAATAAGGGTGCAGAAACACGCGTCGTGGCGCTCACCGGTTACGGCAACATCGCCACCGCTGTGACTGCTGTAAAATTAGGCGCTGTCGATTATCTTGCCAAACCCGCTGATGCGGACGAAATTCACGCAGCTTTGATGCAGAATACTGAAGAGGGTGCCAATCCACCAGAAAATCCGATGTCTGCAGATCGGGTGCGTTGGGAGCACATTCAACGTGTATATGAATTATGCGATCGCAACGTATCGGAGACTGCTCGTCGTTTGAATATGCACCGTCGAACCTTGCAACGAATTTTGGCCAAACGGGCACCCCGTTAAACCTGAACGGTTTCAAACAGTCTCAGCTATCGTTAAAAAATGTACTGTCCAGCCCGGCATGGGCGCAACAACGGGCCAGGCGCTGTGCACTGGCGCGGGCAAATGCCAGATGGACCACTTTGCGTCGTGCCGCGGCCATTTTTTCCAACGGTGGGGGGCGTAACAGTTCTGCACCGTGGGCGTCAGCCACCATGAAACCAGCCGCTTCGGGGAAAATCTCCGCTGGTACATCGGCCAGTGTCGCGAAGATCAACTCGTCGCAATAATCGTGATATTCGGGCCATTTGTTGTCGGCCTTCAGGTCAGCCACAGACGATTTTACTTCAACGATGCAAACCTGCCCCTTGCCGGATAACGCGACAAGATCGGCGCGACGTCCCGTAGGCAACGTCAGTTCGGGCAATGTTGCCCATCCGGCATCTGTAAAATAACGCTCAACACCGGTGCGTATCATCAGAGCCCTTTGGGACTGACGGCCATCGATAAACGGATTTGCAGCGTTGAGCGAGACTATGGGCATGGGACCATGGGCCAGGTTCATGATTTGTTTCCACCCAAACATCTCACCATCTCCATGTCAAACGATGCATAATTATCACAGGCCCAATAAAAGCCTTGCTTCATTCGACGTTCGTGCAACTGGCTGTTGAATCGAAAAATATCCGCTGTTACGTATGGTTAATTGTGGCGGGATTACGGCAACTATTTCCCCAAGATTTTACTGTTTATTCATCATGTTTCTGTTTCTTGCGAAACACACGACCTATTGGGCAAAGGCGTTTCTTTCATGACGTTTTCATCGACTTTCCGCAGGGGCTGCGGTGCTGTACTTGTGCTGATGTTGGCATTGATTTTGTCAGCATGTTCATCAACTTCCAGCAGCACATCTGGCTATCTTGGAGCTTCAATTTCTTCGATCAGCGCTAAGAAGAAAGCTGCTTCGAAGACCGTCAAAACCACCAAGTCTGTTTTGCGCAAGGCGCGCAAACAGCTCGATGCGCTGGAGCGACGGGAGGCACGCGACGATCGTCGACTAAAGCGCAAGAAAATCTCAAAAACGTATCGCGCCAAACTTGAGGCTCGAAAAGGCAAACGCAAGGTTCCATTGCGCAACGCCAAACGGGACGTCAAGAAAGCAAAAACTGCTTATGACCGTGCTCTGCGCGCAGAAAGACGGGCTCAACGTCGTCTTAAAACCGCCCAGCGACGTAAGGATGCATCGGAACGTCGAGCAGCAGCTGCCAAAAAGCGCAAACTGCTGGCGCAGGAGAAGCGCAAAAATTCCTCCTCTGGGAAGATCACTTCTGCTTTTGCAGGAGGATTGTTCAGAAGTTCTGACCCGGCCTTGAAAAACATCAACGACTATCGTGCGCGGACCGACGGAGATTTCAAACTGGCTGCCATACCGGTCAAAAAACTCGACAAGAGGTTGTTGAGACAACAGGTCAAATACCGCACCCGTCATAAGGTCGGGACACTGGTTGTCGATCCGAAATCCAAATATCTGTATTTGATTCAGTCGGGTGGCAAGGCGATGCGTTATGGTATTGGTGTCGGCAAGGCCGGTTTTGAGTGGTCTGGAGCGGCCCATGTTGGCTGGAAGCAGAAATGGCCGACCTGGACGCCACCGGAAGAAATGATTGCCCGCAAGCGCAGCTTGCGCAAATGGAGTGCCAAGAATGGCGGCATGCCGGGAGGCGTCAAAAACCCGCTCGGTGCCCGGGCGCTTTATCTGATGCAAGGCCGCGTCGATACGCTGTATCGTCTGCACGGTACACCTGAATGGAAATCAATTGGCACAGCTGCGCCTTCTGGGTGCATTCGCCTTATGAATCAAGATGTTATTGATCTGTACAAGCGTGTTCCAAACGGCACGAAAGTGGTTGTCCTGTAATTTTCGACGAGACAGGCTAAAGAATTGCCAGGCAATTCGGACATATTTTGCGGGTAGTTGAAGTCGAGGATTTGGCATTCACGACGGGTTGGGCAGAAGAATGCTGCCTGGAGCGAATTATTGCTGTAAAACCGGCTTGCAATTGTGCTGGCAACTCTTTACCACAGCGCTGTTGCGGCGGATGAAGTCTGCAGCAAGCATGCACCCGTAGCTCAGCTGGATAGAGCACCAGACTACGAATCTGGGGGTCGGGCGTTCGAATCGCTCCGGGTGCACCAATTTATCTATTAACATCAATGCTTTGCTTGATTCTTAGATGCCAAAATTCTCTTCAATCTATCACTCGTAAGCAAATAGTAACCGCTGGATTGTCACGCCAACAATTTGGCCACCAATGAGCGGTTCAATGGAACGTTGCGTCGCGAAGTGCCCAACACCGAATGGTTTGCATCAACCCAACAGGCACATATCGTCATCTACCAATGGTTGAGACAATACAATTACATTCGCCCGCACCACGCACTGGGAATGCGTGCGCCAGTACCAGAACCTTATTAGACAAACCGCAAATTAGTGGCCCAGGCATGGGGGGCTAGACATCCGTACCGCTACGGATAATTTGGACTGTAAAGATGAAGGGCAGACGTTGCTTGGTGCTGCGTCTGCCCAATTGCTGAAATGCGGAGATACAAAATATGCAGGGCGTCGTTTCGTTTGAAAGTCTTAAGGAGCAAGTTGCCGCAGGGAGTATCGACACGGTGCTTGTCTGTTTGGTGGATATGCAGGGTCGCCTATTGGGCAAACGCTTCCATGCGTTGAACTTTGTTGAAAGCGCCTATGAAGAAACCCATTGCTGCAATTACTTGTTGGCGACCGACTTGGAGATGGCAACACCGGACGGATATGCCTCCACGAGTTGGGAAAGTGGATACGGCGACTATGTGATTATTCCGTTGAAAAACTCATCTGAGAAACGACGGTTTCGTTGATTTGATTTCAG
>JAALLE010000100.1 GCA_011087605.1 Hyphomicrobiales bacterium | reverse complement strand
CTGATGGGCCGTCTATAAAAGCATCAGGTTGGGGTAGCTGGGTAGTTACAAATTTCTATTTATTTGGGCTCAACGCCAAAGAAGTTGTTGAGCGCAGATCACAACAGGACTTCGCCCGTCGGGCAATTGAGGCCAGCCCACGGCTGACCAGGGTATTGAACCAGATCGCAGATGGCGAATTCTCCCCGGCAGAACCCCAGCGCTACGCCGCCCTCGTGCGCAGCCTTTACGAACACGATTATTTCCTCGTCAGCTGCGATTTTGATGACTATTTCAACACCCAGCGCGCGGTAGACAAAGACTACAACGACGTTGCAGGATGGACACGAAAGTGCATCTACAACACGGCTCGGATGGGCTGGTTTTCGTCTGACCGTACCATTGAAAGCTATGCGAAGGGCATTTGGAACGTGGTACCCAGTCAGGTCACATAGGGAGAATGGTTCAGAAAGTTGACATGCCAATTGCCCCGGACGACGCAGAACAAATAGCTGCAGGGTGCCACCCTGATCCCTATGCTATTCTTGGCATGCACGAGTACGAGTCCAAGCTGTTCGTCTGTGTCTTTATACCGAACGCCCAGACGGTTTCCGTCGTCGAAGCAAGCTCAAAAAAAGTCATAATAAATCTAAAACCTGCACCGGGTGGTCAGGGACTGTTTTTTGGCTGGATCAATAACCGCGAAAAAGCCTTTCAATATGTGCTGGACGTTTCAAACGACAACCAACAATGGCTACAGCATGATCCATACAGTTTTCCGCCGGTCATCGGTGAACTTGACCTGCATCTGTTCAATGAAGGAACTCATAACCGGCTCTGGCAAATGCTGGGCGCCCATCAAATCACCCATAATGGCGTAAACGGCACCCATTTTGCGGTCTGGGCTCCCAATGCAAGTCGGGTCAGTCTGGTCGGAGACTTCAATCGGTGGAATGGTGCAACCCACTGTCTGCGGCCCTTGGATCAATCCGGAATTTGGGAAATATTTGTTCCTGAAATGAGTGAGGGAGAAATATATAAATATCAGATCACGGATCGAGCCGGCCAAATTCTGCCCCAAAAAGCCGACCCGGTTGGTTTTGGGGCCGAGCATCCGCCAAAAACCGCCTCCGTAATACGAAATCTTGATGGCTATAGCTGGTCAGACGCCGATTGGATGACCACTCGTCAGGAGCGTCAGAATATAGAGCAGCCCATTTCTATATATGAAGTTCATCTGGGTTCCTGGAAAAACGTGGCCGAGGATGGTGGTCGTCCTCTCTCTTATCTCGAACACGCTGCGCAGCTTGTAGCCTATGTAAAAGACATGGGTTTTACTCATATCGAACTGATGCCGATCTCAGAATTTCCTTTTGACGGCTCATGGGGCTATCAGCCCGTTGGTCTTTACGCTCCGACCATTCGCTACGGAACTCCAGATGAGTTTCGGCAATTCGTCAATGCCTGCCATGACAACGAGATTGGTCTGCTGCTTGATTGGGTTCCAGGTCACTTCCCGGAAGATCCGCACGGATTGGGCCGTTTTGATGGCACCGCACTTTATGAACACGAGGATCGCAAAGAAGGATTTCATCCAGACTGGAATACGTTGCTGTACAATTACGGCCGACGCGAAGTCGCCAACTACCTGATTGCCAATGCGACTTACTGGTTGAGAAAGCATCACGTAGATGGTCTGCGGGTCGATGCTGTCGCGTCAATGCTGTATCGCGACTATTCTCGTCAGGAAGGCGAATGGATACCAAACGTTCACGGCGGGCGAGAGAATTTGGAAGCCATCGACTTTCTCAAGAAAATGAATGAGACGGCCTATGCCGACATGCCGGGCATCATGACAGTGGCAGAAGAATCTACCGCGTTTCCCGGCGTCAGCGCACCAACCAGCCACGGCGGCCTGGGCTTTGGTTTCAAATGGAATATGGGTTGGATGAATGATTCACTTGCCTATTTGCATGAAGACCCGGTCAACCGAAAATACCATCATCACAAGATGACATTCGGTCTTCACTACGCGTTTTCAGAGAATTTCATCCTGCCCATCAGTCATGACGAAGTTGTCCATGGCAAAGGATCGATGCTCAACAAGATGCCGGGCAGCGACGATGAAAAATTTGCCAATCTGCGTGCCTATTATGGGTTCATGTGGGGACACCCGGGCAAGAAATTGCTGTTTATGGGCAATGAAATTGCGCAACGCGACGAATGGAATAATGATAAAAGCCTGGACTGGCATCTGCTGGAGCACCCCCAACACCAAGGCATTCAAAACCTTATTCGCGACTTGAATCAGCTTTATCGGTCCACCCCGGCTCTTCACCAACTTGATTGCAACCCAAAAGGGTTTGAGTGGATCGAGGGCGACGCAAATGAAGAGTCTCTCTTTGTCTGGTTGCGCAAGAGCAGCAACCCGGTAGATACCATTCTAGTGATTTCCAACTTTACTCCCGTCGAGCGTCGAGACCGTCAGATTGGCGTTCCAGCTGCCGGATATTGGCGTGAACTGCTCAACTCCGATGCATCTCTTTATGGCGGTGGAGATCGCGGAAATCTGGGCGGCTGTCAATCACAGGCAATCGCTGCATCGGGGCGCGATCAATCTATCCGCGTAACCATCCCCCCATTGTCGACGCTATTTTTGAAACTGGACCCGTCCACACCGAATTCGACTAAATCATGAACGAGAGGACTTAAAAATGGATATGGAATCCCAAAGGCTCGCGCAACAAACTATGGCTTTCGTTCTTGCCGGTGGCCGAGGCAGTCGGTTGATGGAGTTAACCGAAATTCGGGCCAAGCCTGCGGTCTATTTTGGTGGTAAATCACGCATCATCGACTTTGCGCTTTCCAATGCCGTTAATTCAGGCATACGCAGACTTGGCGTAGCTACCCAATACAAAGCTCATTCGCTCATCCGCCACCTACAGCGTGGTTGGAGCTTTTTTCGCGCAGAACGCAATGAGTCACTCGACATATTGCCTGCGTCCCAGCAACTCGATGAAGACAACTGGTACAAGGGAACCGCTGATGCAGTCTTCCAGAATATTGGGGTGATCGCCGGCAACAATACCAAATATGTGATTATTCTCGCTGGAGACCATATCTACAAACAGGACTATTCGCGGATGATCCAGCAACATGTGATGAGCGGTGCCGATGTTACCGTTGGCTGCATTGAGGTGCCGCGGATGGAAGCAGTTGGCTTTGGCGTCATGCATGTCGATGAGGACGATAATATCAAGGATTTCATCGAAAAGCCCGCTGATCCACCTCCCATGCCCGGCCACCCTGACCTCGCGCTGGCCAGCATGGGGATCTATGTGTTTGAGACCGAATACATGTTCAAACTGTTGCAGGAAGATGCAGACGACCCCAATTCCAGCCACGATTTTGGCAAAGACATCATCCCTCGCGTTGTCGAAAACGGAAAGGCTATTGCCCATCCTTTTTCGCGCTCCTGTGTACGCAGCGGCCTGGAAAAAACGCCCTATTGGCGCGATGTTGGAACGGTTGATGCGTTCTGGCAGGCCAATATCGATCTAACCGATTTTACACCTGAACTCGATCTTTACGACGAATCCTGGCCGATCTGGACATATTCCGAACTGACCCCACCTGCTAAGTTTATTCATAACGAGGAAGGAAGACGAGGAAACGCTGTTTCATCTCTTGTTTCCGGCGGATGCATCATTTCCGGATCGCAGCTGGAAAATTGCCTGCTCTATACCGGCGTACGTACCCATTCATTTGCCAAACTCAACGGTGTCATCGCGATGCCCTATGTGGATATTGGACGAAAAGCGGAACTGACCAAAGTGGTGATTGATCGTGGCGTCAAAATCCCTCCTGGACTGGTTGTCGGTGAAGATCCTAAATTGGATGCCAAGCGATTCCGGCGATCTCCCGGTGGCGTCTGCCTGATCACCCAATCCATGATAGACGCATTGGACGACTGAATTGAACATACTGCATGTTGCTTCTGAATGTGCCCCCTTTGTCAAAACCGGGGGATTGGCGGACGTTGTCGGAGCCGTACCAAAGGCACTTGCCCAACTGGGCGTCAGCGCAAAAATTGCCTTGCCTGCCTATCCGGCGCTTTCATCTTTGGTAAAACAGGGCCGCATCTTGAAAGCTTATGAAGACTTGTTCGGCGGTCCTGCGCGATTGATCTCCGTCCAATCTGATGCCCTCGACTTGCTGTTACTCGACGCTCCACATCTGTTCGACCGGCCGGGCAACATTTATCTCGATGAAACGGGCCGCGATTGGCAGGATAATCATTTGCGGTTTGGGGCTCTGTGCAAGGTGGTGGCCGAAATTGCACTTGACGGCGTCGAAGACTGGAAACCCTCGGTTGTTCACGCCCATGACTGGCAAGCCGGTCTGGTACCGTTGCTCGTCAAAATGGCGAACCGCCAGGACGCTCCAAAATGCGTTACGACGATACACAACATCGCTTTCCAAGGGTTGTTTCACTGGTCAGCCCGCGAGTTTTTCAACATACCCGATCATCTTTTCACCCACGAAGGCGCTGAATATTATGGGCAATTGGGTTTCCTGAAATCAGGCTTGGCATTTGCCGATAAAATCACCACCGTCAGTCCAACCTACGCAGGTGAATTGTTGACACATGAGTTCGGCATGGGTCTGGAAGGGTTACTGCAAGCGCGTCAATCCGATCTCAGTGGCATATTAAATGGCATAGACACCGACGTCTGGAATCCCACAACGGATCCCGCCCTGCCCGCGCCCTATTCAGCCCGCAACCGGGTCAAAAAACACAACAGCCGCGATGCGCTTGAATCCCGGTTCGGTTTGATGGCGGATCCCTCCTCTCCATTGTTCTGTGTCATCAGTCGACTCACCGAGCAAAAGGGACTGGATCTGCTGCTGCAGTCCTTGCCTCATCTTGTCACGCAGGGAGGCCGCCTTGCTCTGCTCGGGTCTGGTACGCCCGATCTGGAGAATGGCTATCGGCAAGCAGCACAACAATTTCCCGGCAGGGTCGGTGTGGTAATCGGCTATGACGAACAATTGTCACACTTGATGCAGGGAGGGAGTGATGCGATTTTGGTTCCCTCGCGGTTTGAACCCTGCGGCCTGACCCAATTATACGGTCTGCGATACGGCACATTGCCGGTTGTTGGGCGCACTGGTGGGCTTGCCGACACAGTTGTCGACGCAACTGCTGAAAACCTGAAGGCGAAAACCGCAACAGGGATTCAGATGCAACCGGGAAGTGTTGATGCATTGAACACAGCAATTACTCGAACCTGCGCCCTGTTCGCCAGACAAAAAGTATGGAAGTCGGTGATGGGAACGGCGATGCGTACGCCGGTGGGGTGGCAGCAATCTGCCCTTCGATACTTTGAGCTCTACCAGAGCTTGATTGCGAAATAGGTAGGAAAACTGCAGCAATGAAACTGCAACTGCAATCCGGCAATCATCACCATATGGGAGCCCGCTTTGACGGGGAAGGCACCAATTTTGCTGTATTCTCGGCTCACGCCAGCCGAATAAGCCTATGTGTTTTTTCCGCCGACGGCAAAGTGGAATTGGACCGACAACCCCTGCCGGAACGCTCCGGCCATGTTTGGCACGGCTACGTGCCGGGGCTCGATCCGGGAAGCCTCTACGGATTTCGGGCAGACGGTATCTACGCACCTGAGCAAGGACACAGATTCAATCCCAACAAATTGCTGATGGACCCCTATGCCCGTGAACTGTCGGGCGCATGGTCCAATGATTCAGCAACATTGGGTTACGTGTTGAACGCGGCCAGCCAGGACCTGTCATTCGACAATAGAGACAGCGCTCCCTTTGTTCCAAAATCAGTCGTATCGCACCCCGAACTCTATTCGCGCATTGAGCCAAGATCCGACACAGACTGGACCGATACTCTTATCTATGAAGCCCATCCAAAAGGGCTGACCATGCAGCACGGCACAGTTTCAGAATCGGTGCGCGGCACTTATGAGGCGCTCGCCAGCGAGCCGGTATTGGAACATCTGCAGAAACTAGGCGTTACAGCAATCGAACTGCTGCCGGTACACAGCTTCATCGACGACGACTTTTTGTTGAAGAAAAACCTGCGCAACTACTGGGGATATAACACGATCGGGTTCTTTGCGCCGGAACCGCGATATTTTGGAGCACAGGGGTTGGCAGGCTTTCGCAACATGGTGCGCCGCTTTCACTCCGCAGGCATCAAGGTTATTCTGGATGTCGTCTATAATCACACTGCAGAGGGTGATCATCGCGGGCCAACTCTTAGTTTTCGCGGGCTGGATAATGCGTCCTATTACCGGCTGATCGGCGGCCAGCCCCGGTACTATGTCAACGATACAGGGACCGGCAATACGCTCAACGTTTCTCACCCCTTCGTTCTGCGCATGATCATGGACAGCTTGCGCTTTTGGGTACAGCAGATGGGTATCGACGGATTCAGGTTTGATCTGGCCACGACCCTTGGGCGTGAAGACCACGGATTCGATCGACGCGGCGGGTTTTTTGATGCCATCCGGCAAGACCCGGTGCTCGCCGACACTAGATTGATCGCCGAGCCTTGGGATATTGGTCCAGGCGGATATCGGGTAGGCGACTTTCCAGCCGAATTTTCAGAATGGAATGACGGATTCAGGGACACGGTACGGCGTTACTGGCGTGGCGATCATCACAGTGCTCAGGATCTCGGCGCGCGGTTGCTCGGGTCAGCCGACAAGTTTGACAGAGATGGTCGTCGTGCCTGGACATCCATCAACTTTGTCACGTCCCATGATGGTTTTACGCTGGCTGATGTCACCCGTTACAACCATCGACACAATGATGAAAATGGCGAAAACGGTGCCGACGGTCACCACGAAAATTTCAGTGACAATTGTGGTGTTGAAGGTGAAACGGAGGATGCCGATATCAAGGCCAAGCGAGCCCTGCGGCAACGCAACATGCTGGCAACACTGTTCCTGTCACAGGGAACGCCAATGTTGTTGGCTGGGGACGAATTCTCAAACTCGCAGCTTGGCAACAACAACGCCTATGCTCAGGACAACCCGACCGGATGGCTGAGCTGGCAGCAGGCAGACTCCGAGATGATCGAATTTGTTGCCAGACTTTCCCAGTTCAGACGCAATCATCCGTGCTTGCGCCAGAGCAATTTTTTACATGGCACCACCCGGAAAATTGATGAGTTGCAGGACGTTGAATGGAGCGACTTTAGGGGAGAACCGTTGCGCTGGCGGGACCCAGGCCTTTCAAACATTTGCCTTACCTTGCGCATGTCGGGTGAATCCAGTCAGGCAGACGGTCTGGATGACACGGTATTTATCGTATTCAATCGTGACCCGGAAGAAGCCGAAGTCCAATTGCCAAAGGTCAAACTTGGTCATCATTGGGTCCGCGCTATAGACACTGCTGCAAGCGATATATTTGCCGTTTGTGAATTTGACGGAACGTCGATGCGGGTTGCCGGTCACTCCGTTGTTGCTGCTGTTTCAAAGCCCGATGAGATCCCGAGATGACTTCCGAGCAAGCACTCGACTGGCTGGCGGATTATTTTGGAATCGTCGGTTGCTATCGCGATCTTACCGGAGAAGAACAAGCGACCAGCAAGGAAACCAAGCTCGCACTTCTGTGGGCGAATGAAGTCAATTTGACGACAGATATTGAGATCAGGCAGGCGGCTTCTCATTATCAGGAAAAGACCAGAAAACGTCGATATCCCGAAGAGATTGTCATCGACCCAAAGCAAAGACACACTTTGCCAACCTCGGATGATACGACTTGGCATATACAAACGGAACAATCCCCCAGCGATCATATTGCCGGCTGTTCTAAGGGTCAGATTGATATTCCGCCCCTGCAATCAGGCATTCATAATTTACACATCGGCGAGGGCAAAAACGCGGAAGCGGTCAGGCTGATTGTCGCACCCAAAACGGCCCCTTCCCTGATTGAAGTTGCTGGTCAGCAACACCTCTGGGGAGTAAACGCTGCGCTTTATGGCCTGCATTCAAAAAGCTCTCCTGGAATTGGCAACTTCCAGCATTTGTCAAAGGCCGCCGAAATTTGTGGGCAACATGGCGCCAGCTTTTTGGGTATCAATCCCGTTCACGCGATTGGCTGGAGCAGTCCTGAAGTCATCAGTCCTTATTCCCCGTCCCACCGTGGGTTCCTTAATGGCTTTTACATAGCCGCTGACATTATCGAACCCTGTTCGAATGCCAGTCAGAAGTTAATCGCCGACTGGAAGTCATCCAGTCTTCAGAAATCGACAGTTGGACGGGTTGATTATTGCGACCATGTGGCTCATCTCCGCCCACTTCTGATTGCGCTCTACAAAGACTTTGTGGCGCAAGCCCCTGGGTGGCAAAAAGCCAGGTTTCATGAATTCTGTCGACGCGGCGGCACTTCCCTGGTTCGATTTGCGCGGTTTGAAAAAACTGCGAACCGGCACGGATCTGAATCGTCCAGTTGGCCTCAACACACAAACAGCAGCAGTGTTGAAAGTATTTTCGGTGATCCAGACTTGCAATTTCACGCTTGGGTACAATGGATAGCAGACGGACAGCTGGAATCGGCCCATGCGGCCGGATTGGCCTCGGGGATGAAGCTCGGCCTTTATCTGGATTTCGCCGTTGGCGCGCGCCGTGATGGCGCAGAAGCCTGGTGTGAGGCGGCAAGCATCGCCCAAGGAGTTTCAATTGGGGCACCCCCCGACCACCTAAGCCCCGCCGGGCAGAACTGGAACCTGACTGCCTTTGCCCCGAAAAAACTTGCCGCCAATAATTATCAGGCATTTCGCGACATTCTCAGCCAGGCCATGCGTCATTGCGGAGTCATTCGCATTGACCACGTGCTTGGATTGAATCGATGCTACTGGATCCCGGACGATGGATCTCCAGGCGGATATATCCGGCAAAATTTTCAGGCGATGATGGCGCTGGTGCGTCTTGAGGCCCAACGCAGCAATACGCTTGTAATTGGCGAAGATTTGGGTCTGGTTCCAACAGGTTTTCGAGAGACCATGAACGAGCGAAATATTTATTCCTACGGCGTGTTGCAATACGAAAAAAACGCCAAAGGCAAATTCCGGTCACCCAAAAAATACAGGTCGAAGTCGCTGGTCTGCTTTGGCACACATGACACGCCAACATTGGCAGGCTATTTCAAGGCCCGTGATATTGATTGGTGGCAGAAACTCAACTGGATAAATGACAGTAACACCAACAACGCGCGCGCTGTAAGACGCAAGGACATAAGTCAGTTGTTTAGATTGTCGATAAAACAAAAGGTCACCGCCCGGCAGTCATTCAACCTGCTGCGCAATACCGTCCATGACGCACTTGCCGGCTCCAATGCGGCAATGGTTTCGGTCCAGCTGGATGACGTGTTTGGCAGTGTTGAAGCACAAAACTTACCCGGCACAATTGATGAGCATCCAAACTGGCAAACTAAATATCCCTGCCCAACCGAAGAATTGAAGGCTGAACCACAACTTGTGAAGATCGGCCAGATCATGGCAAGCCATACAAGAAGCAACTCTCAGCTTGCTAAAAGGAAGAGCGTCAAATGAAGATCCAACAAATTGCTACGAAACCGATCGAAGGCCAGAAGCCGGGTACATCCGGCCTGCGTAAAAAAACCCGCATCTTCATGGAGCCGGGCTACCTGGAGAATTTCGTTCAGTCCACATTCAATGCGATTGGTGGGGCGAAAGATAAGACATTTGTCGTCGGCGGTGACGGTCGCTTTTTCAACGCCCGGGCCATTCAGATCATCATCAAAATGGCTGCTGCAAATGGCGCCTCAAAACTGATAATTGGCCAGAACGGACTGCTTTCGACACCCGCCGCCTCACATCTCATTCGGCTGAACACCACTGATGGTGGCCTTATTCTGTCAGCCAGTCACAATCCGGGGGGATTGGATGAAGACTTCGGATTGAAGTTCAATACCAATAATGGCGGACCAGCGCCCGAGAGCATAACTGACGCAATTTATGCTCAGACATGCAAGCTTACTTCCTATGTGATTGCTGAAAATAGCCCCGAAAACGAAGCCGACTTGACGCAAATTGGCACACAGCAATTGGGAGATATGCAAATCAACATTGTTGACCCGGTCCAGGATTACAGGGAACTTATGAGGTCACTGTTCGACTTTGACGCCATTCGCAACCTGTTTGCATCGGGGTTTTCCGTTCGTTTCGATGCCATGCATGCTGTCACCGGGCCCTATGCCAGAGCAATCCTCGAAGAAGATCTGGGAGCACCAAAAGGAAGTGTGATAAACGGCCATCCATCAAAAGATTTTGGTGGCGGGCACCCCGACCCTAACCCGGTATGGGCCAAAGACCTGATGCACATCATGATGGCCGAAGACGCGCCAGATTTTGGCGCTGCCTCAGACGGTGATGGCGACCGAAACATGATCGTCGGGCGCGGCACTTATGTCACACCATCCGACAGCCTCGCCGTGCTCGCTGCAAATGCACATCTTGCTCCGGGTTATGCCGAAGGTCTGGCCGGAATTGCCCGATCGATGCCAACAAGTGCCGCAAGCGACCGTGTCGCAGATGCGCTTGGCATCAAATGCTACGAGACACCAACCGGATGGAAGTTTTTCGGCAATCTGCTGGATGCAGGGCTTGCAACATTATGTGGTGAAGAAAGTGCCGGAACAGGTTCAAACCACGTCCGTGAAAAGGATGGATTATGGGCGGTGCTTCTGTGGCTCAACATTCTGGCCGTTCGTCAGGAAACAGTATCTCAGATTCTTGTTGAACACTGGAGCAGATTTGGTCGGGACTATTATTCCCGGCACGATTTTGAAGACATTCCCACTGATGCTGCCAATGAGTTGATGAGCCGCCTGGGGCTTGCGCTAGGCACTTTGCCCGGGCGGCAGATTGGCGACCAGACAGTCAAATCATGTGATGAATTTGCTTATCTTGATCCAGTTGACGGATCAAACAGCAGTAATCAAGGAATTCGACTTTACTTTGAATCCGGTGGTCGCGCAGTGTTTCGGCTGTCAGGCACCGGTACACAAGGTGCCACGCTGCGACTGTATCTGGAACAATACGTACCACAGCAAGATGACCATCAACGTGACCCGCAGGTCGCACTACTTGGAGTTCAGCAAGCGGCGTTGACAGTTTGCGAGTTGGAAAAGCTCACGGGCCGCACGGAGCCTGACGTCAGAACCTAAACGACCCAAACTCGCCAATAATCGATTCGGACTGAATCAGTTCGTAACACGTGCCTGATAATCATGGGTTTTCCAGGTTGCGATCTGAAACGCCAAATCACGACACTGAATTCGCACATGCGAATTCTCGCATATGCATTGCAACGTTTTGAAAATACCTGTTGCCGCAAAAATTAAGTTCCGAATATGTGCGGCAAACCTGCCCAAGGCCAGCTTACAATTTTGAAGTCAAAGCGCCTTGCTAAATCCGCTGAATGAGGCGTTGCCTGGCAGGACGACGAAAGAGTTTATGCAGTCAATGCAAACCCCAAACCAGCCGGACTCTCTTCAACCCGAAGAGCCCAAAGAGCGTGATCCGATTGAAACGCTGGCCCATCATCAGCAGGCGAATGTTGAAGAATTGTTGGGTCAGGTGGATTTCTACCAATCGATTGTCGAGCAGTTTCCCGCGAGCAACTGTTCCGCTTTAAGGCGGAACGCGGAGAGTATGGTGAAGGCGACGTAGAGCAACACGTTCGTTCGCGAATGGCGTTGGTTGCCCAGCGTCAACCACACCGCTATGAACGCCAACTCAGCGATGGCCGCATCATTGAAGTCCGTGGGCGACCGTTGCGAGACGGGGGCTTCGTGACGACATATTTTGACGTGACCGAAAAACGTCAAAGCAACACCCAGTTCAATGCGTTGATCAATGGATTCCCTGGAGGCATCGCCGTATTTGACGTGGGTTACAAAATGACCTTTTGCAATGACACGCTTAAGTCACGCATTCCCAAATCTGAAGAATTGTTCGCCAACGGGCTTCCAACAATGGAGCAATATATCTGGCACAATGCACGACAGGGAACCTATGGTCAGTCGAACCTGTCTCAAACCGTAGCGCATCGCGTGCGTTCAATTCGCAATGGTCGCGTTTTGAAGCATGAATTGAAAATCGGTGAAAACCACTATGTGGAAGTGACTGTGATTCCGCTGAAAAATGGCGGAATCGTCGAAACCCATGTTGATGTCTCGAACAACCGCCTCAGATCTAATCAACTGGAAGCTGTCGTAGACAACTTTCCAGGTGGCTTGGCATTGTTCGATGCACAGATGAAGCTTGTTCTGCACAACGATCAATATAAGTCACTTTGGAATTATCCGGCAGAATTGTTTGAAAACCAAAACCCCACCTTGCAAGAACTGTTGATGTTCAATGCGCAACGGGGCGATTTTGGTGAAGACGCCCCTGAAAAACGCATCAAGGAGAGACTGGACATAGCGCGGTCCGATGAGCCGCATACTTTTACTCAGGAGCGACCCGACGGACGGACGCTGGAGATCAGCAGTTCGCCGGTCGATGGTGGTGGTTTCGTGACAACATATTATGACATTTCCGAACGGTTGGCCCTGGAACAATCTACCGTCCAGATGGCTCATTACAGTGCATTGACCGGACTGCCGAACCGGACGCTATTCCAGGATCGTCTGAACATTGCATTGGCACAGGCCGAACGCGGCACCAACGTTGCTGTGCATCATGTTGATATTCACAATTTCAGCCGCATCAATGACACGGCCGGGCAACAGACGGCTGACAAGATCCTCAAGATCCTTGGTTCCCGGATGATGGAAACGCGTCGGGAAACCGATACATTTGCTCATCTGGGTGGCGATGAATTTGCCGTTATTCAGATCGGCATCGATGATATTGGTGGCGCCGAAATTCTTGCCAGGCGTGTTTTGCGAACAATCCGTGAACCGATCGAGGTCGATGGGATGATATTCGAACTCGACGCCTATATTGGAATCAGTCTGGCGCCGCAAAACGGCACTTTCTTTGACGAAATCCAAACCAAATCGAGTTCCGCACTGTTCAACGCAAAGCAGGTGGGGCCGGGGATGATTATGTTCTATCACTCCTGCGTGAATCGAGCTTTTGTCTGATTAATCAGGCACATACCCGATAACAATTTGAGAGTCTCCTGAACATCGCCGCCGCAATATCCTTGCCCACATTATTGGTAGTCAGGTTTGCGCAAGCCAGAAGATAAAAGGTTGCTGCAATGAGGTAGTGGGATTCGGGTTCAAGATGCACGTCCTGCGCGTGCCATTGAATCACTTCCCAAGGGGATGAATGGCAAACCGTTGGAAAATTCGGCATTAAGAACGCTGCAACAAGTCCGGGACACGGCGGAGCTTTGCGACAATTCCTACGACATCATTTCTCAAAAACTCCAAACCCTGACCACGCTGAGCGATGCCTTTTCCTGTGTCAGCGACATGTGTACGCGCTATGGTTATAGCCATTTTCTAATTGCTCACCCACCAGATGTCGCCTGTTCAATGACGGCTGAAGACATCCTACTGACAAATCTTCCGTTGTATTTGGTGGATGATCTTGTCTCGCTGGAATTGCTTAGCGACTGGTCGGTAATTGACCAGATCAACAACACATCAGCACCGTTTACCTGGTCGAGATTGCAGGGGATTCACTCCGACTCCGTCGCCGGTCAGAAAACCAGCGGTCATGGTGACGAAACTGGTGGCGCGGAAGCCTTGTTCATAAATGAAATTGACGCACAATTCGCTCATTGCATCCAAACGCCGACACGCGCCCAAAAGCGAACATTTATCACTCTGTTTTCTGAATCCCCAAGGGAGTTCGATATTGAGTTTGAACTTGTCGTGCTATTTCAAAAAATATTCGATCAAATTGAAACTCTCGCCCTCAATCGAGGACGAGATACCGGAACAGAACTGAACAAACGTGAACTCGAATGTCTGAACTGGGCGGCAGCTGGGAAAACCAGCGGCGAAATTGCCGTCATCGTATCGTTGTCTGAACACACGGTGAATCACTATCTGAATTCCTGCTGCAAGAAACTCGATTGCGTAAACCGAACTCAAGCGGTTGCGCGCGCAATTCGAATGCGAGTCATAAAATAAGCCGCGTGCTGTAGCGGAGAGACTAAACTGAACACAATAGGGTGGGCTAATAATCATGCAACAAGCTAAACAAGTCAGTGAGACGCCGCGGGCGAATAAGCCGCTTCCGATGTCGATGCGAGTGGCTAATGCAATGCACAAAATCGGGGTGGTCGGCCTGCCGCGAAATTATGAAGTTTTTTACGGCGCCATAAGTGGAACCAACCCCGATATCCAAAAGGAACTGATGGAGATCGGCAACAATATTGATCAGGAGAAATTGGACGAGCTTTTTGCAAAATATTGTGCACGTGCCGATGATGAAGTCACGATAAGCAAAATCTGCAACGCAGTTGAGAACAAACTCAGCAGCACCATTGAAATGATCAAAAACGAGCAGAGTTCGGTCAGCCAATATGGCAAGATTCTGGGCCAGGCGACGCAGAAACTTGACCCTGGCTCCCGGATGTCCCCCGATGTCGTCAACAAACTCGTTGGCCTATTGTCGGACGCCACCGCAACAACTCAAAAACAGGGTCAAAAGACACTGGAAGAAATTGAAGACAACAGTGGTGAATTGCAGGCGATAAAATCGGAACTGGCCGAGTATAAAAAACAGGCTGAAACCGATGCGTTGACCGGGCTCTACAACCGCCGTGCTTTTGACAACCGATTAGGTGGGGTCAATGGTCAGGCATTCGCACAGTGCGCCCTGATCATTGGGGATATAGACAGGTTTAAAACTCTCAATGACACCTATGGTCATCCATTCGGAGATCTGGTGATCAAGAACATTGCTCAAGTGATGCAATCCAACAGCCGCGGCGATGTATTACTGGCACGACTGGGCGGTGAAGAATTTGCAATATTTTCGTAACTACCCAGCTACCCCAACCTGATGCTTTTATAGACGGCCCATC
>JAALLE010000099.1 GCA_011087605.1 Hyphomicrobiales bacterium | reverse complement strand
CAGGGAATTATAGCATGATCCGCAAACGAACGGACTTTTCACACAGCCTCCGGACGAAACGAACATTTAGAGAATTCAAATTGTTCATCGAGCGACGACCGATTGGCGTGCACATCTAGTTCTCAACGGGCCAGCCAAACAACTCGATCGGATCGTCAAATCCTTCAATCTCGTGAGCTTCGAGTGGTGTACCGTTTGTGGTGCAGATGGTGTTGAATTCCTTCGTCGAGACAATGGAGCTGTTGAGCTTTTTCGTCGTTGCTTCGCACCGACATGTCAGCGCTACTGCAGCACCGGTGGCTGTGTAATCCAACCGATTTGCTGTGCCTACATTGCCATAGACAACCTTACCAACATGCAGCGCGGTTCCAAATAGCGGTGGTTCTTCCAATCTGGCAGCACGTGCATAAGCATCCTGTGCAGCGGCCAAAGCGGCTGTGCACATTGCCGGAGCTGGACGCTGGTCCTCAATGATAGGAAAAATTGCAAGTATGCCGTCACCGACGAACTTCAAAACCTCACCGCCATGATCCTGAACTGCACCAGCCGCACAGTCGTAATAGCGGTTGAGCGTTGCAAGGTATTCATCCTGATCCAGTTGCTGCGAAAGTGCCGAAGACCCGCGCATATCACTGTAGAACAGCACACATTCGATTGTCTCACCGTCACCACGAGCACTTTGCCCCGTCAACACTCTGTTGCCGGTGTTTCGACCTAAATATGTTTCAAGCAATTCGCGAGCAAGATAGCGTTCGGTAAACATCCGTGCACATAAAAATATCGGTACTTTGATGCTTTCAAATCCGGCAATATCACTCTCAGAAAACCCACTATGGCGGTTTGTGCAGACTGATAAGGTCATTCCCGGGGTGTAAGTTCCGCCTTGGCGCAGCTCAAAACTTTCCGCAAAAAATTCCTTGGTCCAAGCCGCATAATCAGTAACGCCACTTTCACGCAATTGCTCGAATAACTCAAACTTTGCAACGTCTTCTGGCTTGGTCAAATTGGCACGAATATGCTGGGTTCTGCTTGCGTCCATGCTGCCAAAAGGAGTTTTACGTATTGCTTCCAGGGAGAATGATTCTCGCGGCACTGTGGTAATTTCAACGCGCCCGGATTTGGCATCCCAACGAACGTCATAGGCAGCTATCAATGGATGAAGTTGCGCTCGCCCTGCAACAAACCGGGATATCGGGATACCACCTTCAACCAGTCGCTTCGTCAAAAATTGTATGGTCTCAATGAGATCAGCGTCCTCAAGTGCCCGAGTGAGAAGCCAATCAGCAATAGATTCGAAAATTTGCGACATAACTAACCCTGTCCAATTTGCTTCCCGCAACTAAGCTGTCAGTAATTGGGAACGTCACCTATCCAAATTGTTATCGTGAATATCGATGATGTGCCAGTGCAATAGTCCGAAACGTTCATTGACGCTACGACCAGGCAGCGGTTTAATCTGTGTCAGGAGTTCTATGTCTTGAGAGGGGCATCAGGACGAATTTCGTCCATTCCAGATGCTTCATTTGCGACAAGGTCAAATTGGTCAAAGTGGCTCACGGTTGACATTTGGTTGTTTTTGCGGACGTCCGCTTCACGATCGTTAGCTGAAATTGTGCCCTCGGTACGGCTGAATCGTATAATGCGGTCAAACAGGTATGATTCACAAACGTGGCCAATCCCCATGGCATCAAGTCGCGCCAGCAAACAGCAGCGATGTTATTTCGCATACGCAGGCTGCGCAGATAAACCTACTGACGGTGGAGACAGTAGTCCGTGTCGACGCCTTGGTGAAATGACGGTCGCGCAGCGAGGTGCTGGTTTGATGAAGCAGGGAAATCCAAACGGAATTGCTGCCACTAATAGGACGGAAACGAACCCATTGGCTAAGCTCCCCTCAATTTCCGAAAAGGCCATAGATAAAGATCTGGCAGACAGGGCGCGAGAACTTGCCGCTCTTCCGGAGCCTGAAATTGAGCAGGCCAGGTAGTTTGGAAGAGTTATCCTGATGCGTTGAGTTGTGAATCCAATTCCGCAAATGATGCAGCCCAGAATTCCGCCAGAAACGCCGCGGATTCCTGCTCTGATATTTCTGATCTTTTGCCTTCGGCATCCATCGATACGCCCATCGTATAGCGCAGGTCAGTGCCACCATTGTTCTCTGTTAAGTGGTAGGTTTCAGGAAGGCTTGTACCTGGGCGGGCCGGATCTTGGATGCGAGTCGAGTAATATTCGAATGGTTCCCAATCCGTCACACGATAGAAAAAATCCGCCAGTTCATGGGCGCAATGATAAGCAGACCCGGCGCCGAGGCGTCCCAGAGGGTTTTCAACAGTGACCGTCTGAATCCTATCCATCCATCCCTGTTTATTTTCCGGTGCAACCAACGCTTCCCACACGACAGCTATGGGCGCATCAAATTGATGCCGGAATGTCCATACTCCGTCTTCTTCGGTCAGGAAGTGACGTTCTCGGTTGGCGCGCAATCGTTCCCAGGATTTGGCCAGATCATAGACTTTCATCGAGACCTCACCGAAATGTTCAATTTCCTGAGAAAACGGTTCCACAACGTCATTAATATCCATCGCGTTTGCTGCGGCCTCGCTGAACAAGGCATAGCTGCTAACGCCGGTGCTTTCTGCTACATCAGTCTTGGTCATCCGGTGAACAAGAATCACATCAGCACCCGAGATGTCTGTTGTCGGACCAAGCTGCATTTGTTCAAACTTGCCATAGTGGGCGATGATTTTCAGATCCAGTGTGGCGACATTGGCGCAGGCATTGCATGGGCAGGTCGTGTTCGCGATTATGTCTTGCCGCCGAAGCGCAAACGCATTGTAGAGGTTTTCGCAAATGGTCAAGAAGGTCTCGCCGGAGGGAAATTCCTGGCGCGTCGAATAGGCCAAAACCGCATCGCCATCGGTTTTCCAGAAGTGGAGCGGATCTCCCACTTGCTCAATCAGAACACTAAGCAGTGATTGCAAGATCGGATTGGCATGGTCAATTTCTGAGGACGTAAGGAATTGCGTGTAGCCGGAAATGTCCGCGATCAACAGGTAACCTGTGTGGGATGGCATTGTCTGTCTTTCCTTCAACAAAAATCGAATGATCCGCTACTTGCAATCGTTATACAAGAAGCCCGTCGTATGACACATTTATTTTGAAGAGGCTCAGTCTTCTCTGGCTAAATGCCTTTGTCTAGCACAGGCGTAACTCCAACCAACGCGCACCATTCGCTACAATCATTATCCTGTATTTTGGGATGCGAAAATAGCGTTTCTGGGCCCTGTGCCGGCTCAGCACCCATGGAACAAACTAGGCTGATTTTCTAACTGAGTGTTTTAGTTCATCTTCACCATCAAGGAGTGAATGATGAGACAGAAATCAAAACGACCTCAAGGTGCAGTCGACCCATCGATCAAGGACATCCGTCGCAAGACCCGCAGATGCTATTCATCAAAAGAGAAGATCAGGATTGTGCTTGCCGGATTACGTGGTGAGGACAGCATCGCCAAACTGTGCCGCCAGGAAGGTAAAGATTGTCACATTCTATGATGTCGGATTCTCTGTCGGTTTGAGGCACCGCTTGTGGGCGCCTGCCAGACTCATCAACTTGCCACATTAATGGCTAAAATCCGACCATCAGCAGTGCAGCCTTGATCCATCAACCGATGACGGATTGAGCCTGAAATCGGTGGCCTTCCAGAATACTTGCCCTATAGTGTGCCGAATTTTGCGGCACATTGGCCTGTGGAGATAATAATGTTTGAGACGGCGGCCGTGCAAAGCCCAATAATTTGAAGACCTTGTGATGAGTGAACTCAAACTTGAAATGCGGCCTGGTTTGCCGGATTCACTGCGTGTTTTGTTGCAGGAATATCCGCGTGATGCCTGGCAAAGCAATGACAGATTTCATGGTCTCATCAGCTTCTGGCTTGATCGTCACCTGATGTTTCGGCAGGTGCTGGCCAAAATGTCTGATCTGACCGAACAGGCACAACAGCGAAATATCGAGCACCGCATCTATGCGTCGCAATTATCACGCTATGCCCGGTTTTTTGTCGAACAGTTGCATGGTCATCACCACATGGAAGATGAGCATTATTTTCCAACATTGATGGATCTCGATTCACGCTTGCAGCGGGGATTTGCCATTCTGGATTCAGATCATCATGAACTGGATGGCCAATTGCATGGATTCACCGACGCGGCCAATGGTGTTATCATGCCACAAGACCCGGCCGACGCGGTCGGTGATACGGCAAGATTTCTTGGCGTTCTCTCGCGGTTTGAAGTGTTTCTCAATCGTCATCTTGTCGATGAAGAAGAGTTGATTGTGCCGATCATACTGAAATATGACTCTGCCGATCTCAACTAGAGCCGTTCAGGCTTGGCCAAGTGGTCGAACTTTAGCTTGCTGTTGTACGAATATCGACCACGTTACCGCTATGGCCCGTTTCGTGGATCAGCAGTGAAACGGGTTTGGAACTGCCGCGCACCACGTGGGCGCCAACTGCCTTGAACTGGGCCGGTTGCCCTGCTGCTTCGTAGCATTCGCTCGACACGGAGATGATCGCGTCACTGTCCTCGATGAGCGATTTACAGAGTTGTTCGATACGGTTGGCGACGTTCACCGTGTGACCGGTCACGGTATAATTGGTGCGATCATTCCCCCCGATATTGCCAACAATTGCGCGCCCAGAATGTATCCCGATGCGCAATTGCAGACTTGGCAAACCTGCCACCCGCCGTTGCGCGCATTGGGCCTCAAACGCTTCCTTGATGGCGATGCCCGCTTGAATGGCATGGGCGGCGTGGTCATCGTCTGTCTCAGGCGCACCCCAAAAGGCCATCACACCATCTCCAAGATATTTGTCCACTGTGCCATGGCTCTGCGAGATGTGGCGGGAGATCAGCTCAAAATGTTCGTTCAACAATGTTGTTATGGCTGCTGCATCCAGAGTTTCCGCCCCAGCAGTGAAATTTGCGAGATCGGTGAACATGACCGTCACTGGTCGCTCCACCGGTCGAGTGACCTCATCACCTGATTCCAAAATTCTTTGAACCAGCGCCTGGGGTGCATATTTTGAAAATTGAGACAGGGCGGTGTGCATGCTGTTGATGCCGCCGGCCTGCGTATCCAGTTCACGAATCCGCGACTTCGGCAAAGGCTCAAAACCGTCTAGCTCCAGCTTGGAAAACCTGTTGGTTGCGTCAGCAATGCGCCGCATCGGTTTGGACATTCGGTGAGAAAGAAAAACCGCGACCGCCAGCGTGACCAGCAGTGCGATAATGCCGATCAGAACCGTGGTGCCGGCCCGACGCAACTCGTCGTTGATGTCAGAACCTTTGACATAGGCGCCAACAGTATAGGGCTGGCTTGAAAACACCCGCATTGGCAATGTGATGTAAACGTAATTTTTCCCACCACCGCGTCCGTTTTCATCGGCTCGTGTTGCATGAACCTGAAATTTGGCTTTGGTTTCACCATCTTCCATGAAGGTTGGAACTTGTTCGGTCTTGGTGAATTGCTGCATTCCCAATGCCGGAAAGTCCTCTATGGCGTAGCGCGGGGTTTCGCGAAACAGGTTGGATTGGGATGAGTGCGCGATAAGCCTTCCCTCGGTATCCAGTACAAAGGTCGTCGTTTTGCCGTCGAGCGCCAGAGAGGACACAAGCCGGTTGATTGAACGCCCACCAATGGTGGCCCTTATCTGCGCAATGACGAGGTTATTGGCATAAATGTTCTGAACAATGTCATGAGAAAGTCGACCATTGCGCATTGTGCCACCGATCCAGACCGGTTTGCTTTGGTCTATGGCCGTGTCCAGCTGAATTAATGTGTTGAATTTGTCGCGCTCCTGGGGCGGAAGTGGCCTCATGTCGCCATTTGGGGTGCGCACGTAACCGGTCAAATCTCCGGCGGCACCGGTAATGCGAATTGATTCAATGGCTTGTACGGAGCGCAAACTGGTTTGCAACGCTGTGCGCCGGTCGGTCAGGTTTGTCAGGTCGATCGTGCCATCCCGGTGAAGCCTTTGCAGGCCGGTCAGGGCGAATTCAACCTGACTCATTTCTCCTTTGATTGAGCGCTCCATCCCGGCAATCAGCAGCTGGGTTTGTTCATTTAACAGCGAGAATGTATTGCGGAAATTGGCGGTCACCGACATGGCCAGCACGCCGCCGATGGACAATGCCACAAGGCCACCGAATCCCAGCATCATCATCCAACGTAACGAAATGGTACGCTTGGCTTTGGTTGATTCAGGCTGCACCGGTTTCAGGTCCAAGGTAAACTTCCTGTTGTGTGGGGCTGCGACATCTTATCAGTGCCACTCTGCGGTTGATAGATCATAGTAAATTGATGCTGCAATAGATGATAAATGCACCTTGAGCCGGTCGCGGCGTGCATGACTAACAGCGCAAATCGATTGCACCAAGTTAAACTTTTTTCACGAAAGGCAATTGCAATTGTGGGCTGAATGCGGTCAGTACGGCGCGGAAAGTTCGGTCAGTCATTCAGCAGATGTGTGAAGCCTTGGCAAGCATTGAGAAACGCCTCGATTTGGAACAGTTACAGCAGGTTTGTGATCGGTTGGCCGAACAATTGCGCGCCGGCGATTGCCTGTTACTTCACGGTCCATTGGGCTCCGGAAAAACCCAATTTGTTTCCTGTCTTGCGGTTGCGCTGGAAACCACTGATCCGGTCAGCAGCCCGACTTACGGACTGGCGAATTTTTACCACACTGGTCGCATGCCAATATTGCACATCGATACCTATCGCCTGGCAGACGAGGCGGAGTTTCGCCAATTGGGTTTGGATGAATATTTTGACAGTCATCTGGTTCTGGTTGAATGGGGAGAAAAAGTTCGCTCGAGTTTTGAGGATGTGCTGGAGGTGACGCTGGCATTCGCCGACGAGTTTGACGGCTCTCGTCAGATTGCATTTTCGTGGCATTCACCCCATTGGCAGGCCAAGATCGAACACGCCCTCAAAGGCCAGGGATAGGGAGGATTTGGTGCTGAGACTTTTCATCGAAACCAGCAATCTGGACTTCCAGCTGGCATTGCATGACGGCGACAGCTTCTTGTTTCGCTCGGATCAGGTCGGGCAAGGTCAACCCCGCGACCTTACAGCATTACTTGAAGCTGGACTGAATCAAACTGGCAATTCTGTTGCTGAAATCATTGAAATTGTTGTTGATATTGGACCAGGTGGTTTGACGTCGACCCGTTCTGGCATCGCGTTTGCAAATGGCCTGGCCTTTGCACTTAACATTAAGATGGTGGAAGCCAACGGTCTTGAACTGATGATGTTGCAATCGCGGGTGTCTCCTCAGGATCATGTGATCTCGGCCCGGCGTGCCCATGACGGAAATTATTTCATGGGATTTTATCACGACGCCATCTGTCATCGATTGGTCTTGGCAAAGCCCGATAAAATGATCGCTGAAATGGGGTGGCAGGATCGGAAATTGACCTGGATCGGACCTTCGCCCAAATCGTGGAAGGAGGGGGCTGCTGATTACGAGCTGGAGTTTGTCAACTTGATGAGTCCCGGCTTGGAAGCGTTTGAATTACTGATTGGCTTGAACGACTTTGAAAACCGGGATCGAACCAGTGCGGCGGGGCCGATCAACGAAATCATCAGATGATCTTGCAACCGCGGTTGTGTCAATGGACGGCACATGATGGACGCGTCACGTTCCGCGCACTGCACAGGAAAAAATTGAAAGGAGGCAGATATGATAACAGAAATCACCCCACGCGATGCGATCAGTGCATTGGCGGAAGCGGAAGCCTGCCTCCGCGAAGGTGGTGTCTTGTTGGTGCCCACAGACACGGTTTATGGACTGGCCGTATTGCCAACGATGCCACAATCAGTGGCGCGGTTGTTTGCCATTAAGAGCAGGCCGGGCAGTGTCAATCTGCCGATCATGGTGGCTGATGCTGAACAGTTGGAAGCACTGGGTGCACACGTAAGCAAGACAGCTCGCCAGTTACTGAAATCAGAATTCGTGCCAGGGGCTTTGACGTTGGTATTCGGCATCAATGCCGAAGCCGCACCAGACTGGCTAAAGCAGCGCAAGGAAATTGCCGTGCGCATCCCCAATGACAAATTTCTGTTGCAACTGATCGGCAGGACGGGACCGATCCTGGCCACCAGTGCTAATCGCCATGGTTTTGATACCCCAGCCCAGGTCGATGATATTCTCGTTCAGTTGGAACTGCAGCCCGATCTTGCCATTGACGGCGGATCGGTGGATACGGTGCCCTCAACCTTGGTCAACTGCAATGTTGAGCCGGTTGTGATTGAGCGAATTGGTGTTGTTTCCCAAACTGAAATTGAGAGGGTTTTGAATGACCGGTAAGGGCGATCTTATACTTGGCATCGAAACTTCCTGTGATGACACCTCCTTGGCGCTGGTTGATGAGGGCGGACACGTCATTTCGGAAAAGACGATCAACCAGTTTGACATTCATTCAGGCTATGGCGGCGTTTATCCAGAACTGGCCAGCCGCGCCCATGTCCACGCCTTGCTTCCAGCGGTGCGCTCGGTATTGGATGATGCGCAGGTGGAAGGCCCGGACTTGCGGGCAATTGGTGTGACGCGCGGTCCGGGGCTCATCGGTTCGCTGTTGGCTGGTGTAAATTTTGCTGCCGGTCTCGCCGCAGGTTGGAACGTGCCGATTTATGGTGTCAATCATCTGCGCGGCCATCTCAGAAGTGTTGATCTGGAAGAACGCCGATTGACTTATCCAGCCCTGGTGTTGCTGGTATCGGGAGGACACACTTTTCTCGCCTACCTGAAAGAACAGCAGTCAATTGAATTGCTCGGATCAACGCGCGACGATTCAGTTGGTGAATCATATGACAAGGTGGCGCGCATGATGGATTTGGGGTTTCCCGGCGGTCCGGCGGTCGACAAATTGGCCAAAACGGGAACGCCGCAGGTGCGGTTTCCCCGGCCGCTGATCAAGGAGGGTTTCGAGTTTTCATTTTCCGGGTTGAAATCATCTGTCGCCAGACATCTGAAACAGAATCCTGATGAAAATCATGCAGATGTCTGTGCTGCCTTCGTCGAAGCCTGCATTGAGGTTTTGATGACCAAGAGTCGCCGTGCCTTGCGGCAATACCCCTCTAAGAGTTTTGCCATAGTGGGTGGCGTGGCAGCCAGCCCGCAGATCAGGCAGGAAGCGCTACAATTGGCTCAGGAGGAAGGGGCAATCCTGTGTCTGCCGCCGTTGAAATGGGCCGCTGACAATGGAGCAATGATCGCCCTTGCCGCGTGGGACTATGTCAGGAATGACTGGCCGCAAACTCTAAAAGCGGAAACTCGTATACCGATTTCCCAGATTTGAGCCTAACTAACGCGATTGAAAACCTCCGATATTTGTTTCCGCCTCCGGATATGCCATATGCTGTGGTAATTCTTGATACGCAATTGGATGATAAGTTGCTGTGAATTCTAACGCCGGTTCCATATTGCCGCTGGTGGTGAAGAAGGCGCGCGTCAGCAAACGCGGCAAGACCATATTGCATGACATAGACATGACACTTGATAAAACCGGGTTTACAATTGTCATGGGACCAAACGGTTCTGGCAAGACGACCTTGCTACGCTTGATGCACGGATTGGAGCGGCCGCGCAGTGGTTCGGTAGAATGGGCGGTGGAAACTTCCGCAACGCGTGGCAGACAGTCTTTTATTTTTCAAACACCTGTATTGATGCGCCGGTCAGTTCTGGACAATATCGCTTACCCGCTACAGCTACGCAAAATGCCCGCAGATGAAGTACGGAAAGTCGCGCTGAAATGGGCGAAAGTCGTCGAGTTGGATCGCCGAACCGAACTGGACGCACAATTGTTGTCCGGTGGAGAACGTCAGAAATTGGCGATTGCCCGGGCTTTGATCACCGATCCTGAGGTGCTGTTTCTTGATGAGCCAACTACGAATCTTGATGGCGCCTCAATGCGTGAGATTGAATCGATCATCAAAACCGCCAACCGGAACGGCACGCGCATTGTCATGACGACCCATGACATTGGCCAGGCGCGTCGTTTGGCCTCCGACATATGGTTTATCAACAAGGGCAATATTTGCGAGCATCAGTCGGCAGAAAAATTTTTTGCGGCCCCCCAATCTCAAGCAGCCCGCGCCTATGTCGCAGGAGATATTGTTGAATGAGACGATTGCTGATTCTGGCGGGCTGGATTTCAATTGCCGCACAGGTGTTGTTCACGCACCTCGCCGGGGCCGCTGAATTACGCTTGGCGGTGACAACTTCGTTTCACAATTCTGGACTTTCCGACGTGTTGTTGCCGCAGATCAAAGAGGAGTTGAACCTCGATGTGAGGCTTTTGATTGTGGGCACCGGCCAGGCTCTGAAACTGGGGCGCGCCGGTGATGTGGATGCCATTCTGGTGCACTCCAGAGCGGCGGAAGAAAAGTTTGTCTCCGAAGGGTTTGGAACTCATCGCCGCGAAATCATGTATAATGATTTTGTTTTGGTGGGACCGAGTAATGATCCGGCATCCGTTCGAGGAATGGCAAATGTCGCTCAGGCATTGAAGGCGATCAAACAACAGCAATCGGTTTTCGTAAGTCGAGGCGACGACAGCGGCACCCACCGCAAGGAAAAGGCGATTTGGCGTTCTGCCGGTCTGACCGCCGAGGGTTTTGGTTCAAATTGGTACCGGGCAGTCGGGTCCGGGATGGGGGCGACACTAAATACTGCCAGTGCCATGAACGCATATGTGCTTGCGGATCGTGCCAGCTGGTTAAAATTCAAGAACAAGGGCGACTTGCAATTGCTTTTTGCAGGCGACCCCGTCTTGTTCAATCAATATGCCTATCTGCCGATCAGCGCAGATATCCACGAACATGTCAATATCCAGGCGGCACTGGCGCTGGAAAGTTGGTTGGTCAGTGAAACCGGTCAGGGTCTGATCGCTGACTACAAAATTGGTCAAGAACGCCTGTTCACACCCAATGCCAAAGTCAATTGAAGTTTAATTCGCAACGACACATTTGATGCAGCAGCCGATACAGGTAATTGGCTTCTCACAGGTTTGAGTGTCTAGCGTTTGGTGCTGGATTGTTTTTGTGAAATCATGACTGCAACCGAGGAGGAGCATCATGGCGCTTGGAGCGTTTTCGAATAGTTTGAACGTCAGCGATATTGCGGTGTCGCTGTCATTTTACGAGAAACTGGGTTTCACCAAACTGGCCGGGGAACTCGACCAGGGTTGGCTAATCCTGACAAATGACGGCTGTGTTATCGGTCTGTTTCAGGGCATGCTTGAGCGTAATACGATGACTTTCAACCCTGGCTGGGATCAAAACGGCCAACCGGTTGGCGAATTCAAGGACATCCGTGAACTGCAGGCACAATATAAAGCTGACGGCCTGGAAATCCTCAATGAAGTCGATGAGTCTTCAAAGGGTCCCGCCAGTTTCATCGTGGTTGATCCGGATGGCAACCCAATCCTGTTCGATCAGCACGTTTGAGCAGCGCACCGCCGAAATGTGCTATTCGGCGGCTTCCAACTTGTCCTGGGTTCTGGTTTCAAAATCACTTGCATCGTGGCGTTCGTGCAATTGTGTATCCAGCTCGCCACTTGTGCGATTGACCATACGGCCGCGCTGTACCGCGGGCCGTTCAAATAACATTTTTGACCAGCGATTGACGTGTTCATAGTCATCGGTTTGCAAAAATTCAGAAGCCGAGTAAACCAGGTTAGATACCACGCCTCCATACCAGGGAAAGATTGCCATATCGGCGATGGTGTAGTCGTCTCCCGCAATATATTCATTGTCGGCCAGTTGGTGGTTCAGCACGTCAAGCTGGCGTTTGGTTTCCATGGCAAATCGGTCGATGGGATATTCCATCTTGAAGGGGGCATATTTGTAAAAATGGCCAAATCCGCCGCCCAGATAAGGGGCAGAGCCCATTTGCCAAAACAACCAGTTTAGTGCCTCGGTGCGTTTGGCTGGTTCGCTTGGAAGGAATACCCCAAATTTTTCGGCGAGATACAGCAGGATTGCGCCTGATTCAAATACCCGAACGGGCTCCTCACCTACGCCACTGTGATCCATCAGGGCAGGGATCTTTGAATTCGGATTGGCACCGACAAATCCGCTGCCAAACTGGTCACCGTCGCCAATCTTGATCAGCCAGGCATCGTATTCAGCTCCGCCATACCCCAATGCAAGCAATTCTTCCAGCATAGTAGTCACCTTCACCCCATTGGGTGTGGCGAGTGAATACAATTGCAGAGGATGCTCGCCAACAGGTAGATCCTTTTCGTGCGTTGCACCCGCGATCGGTCGGTTTGTACTGGCGAATGCACCACCGTTCTCCTTGTCCCATTTCCAGATTTTTGGCGGAGTGTATTCGGTATTGTCGGTCATCAATCGGGTCCGTTGGGTTTATGATCCGGCAGTCAACCTAGCTCAGAAGACCGGGTTCGCCGCAATCAATTATTGCTGAACATCACCATTTGTGGATGACGGCAGTGATAATCAAGGTGTCAGGAAATAGGGTCCACATCAAATGCTTTAATGGTCATGGAAATCAAAGCGTAATATCCGAGCACGCCGATCAGATCGACCAGTCCATCTTTGCCAAGCAGATTTTCGGCCCTTGTGTACAGATCCTGCGAAATACCGCGCTCAACATTGAGGACTCGGGAAACTTCATAGACCACAGCCTCGGTAGGGTCCTTGAATTTTGGTTCTTCATCGCGCCTTAGGGCTTCGATTATCGCATCATCCAAACCCGCAGCACGGGCCGGTGGCTGGTGTGATTGCCATTCAAACGTCGCATCCCAAACGCGCGCGGTAACAAGTATGGCCAGTTCCGACAGACGCGGCGGTAGAGAACTATCGTAGCGGCAATATTGCCCTAGCTGTTGTGCCTTGTCAGCAAGGGTGGGGCGGTTCAACCAGACCGCCAGCGGCCCCGCAACTTCGCCGCGCGGCCCCGATCGAATGGCGTCGAAGACGGGTTGCTGTTCATCGGTGAGATTCGTCGGATCAAGCGGTGCGATGCGCGCCATGTGACGGTTCCCTAACTATTGGATTTGGTCCGAATGTCTATTGAATTGGATGCAGGTTGCCAAGTGACACGGCAGTCGCAATCCTTGCAACTTGTCTCTTGATCAACAGCAAACCGCTCGGCGCTATCGGAGCATGATTGCTGGCAACCAGTTGGCGAGCTGTGGAATAAACAGCACGATGAAGGCGGCCACCAGGATCAGCAAAAAATAGGGGAATGAGCCGGTAAAGATTTTTGCCAGGCTGGCGGTCGGGTCGGGCACAGAGCCTTTGACCGTGTAGACCAATAACCCGAAGGGAGGGGTCAGCAGGCCAGCCTCGATCACCAGAATTCCGAATATGGCAAAGGCCAGAGGGTCTATGCCCAATGTGATGGCTATTGGTGCAAAGATTGGCACGGTCAGCAATATGATGGATACGGAATCAATCAGCATGCCGAGCAATATCCAGATCACAACCATCAAGGCGATGATCATGAACGGATCAACGCCAAGGGTCAGAAATGTGCCTTTGATGTAGTTGACGGCACCGCCCAGCGCCAAAAGCCGCGAATACATTTGTGCAGTGATCAGCAAGAACATGATTGGCGCGGTGGTTTTGCCAGCCTGAAAGATGGCTTCGAGGATTTCGCGGCCGCGCATGCCTTTGATGACGCCGATAATCAACGCTCCGATTGCGCCAAATCCAGCAGCCTCGGTTGGCGTGAAGACACCGGTCCAGATGCCGCCGATGACCAGCAGTATGAGGCCCAGAATGCCAAGCCCGCCGATCAGTTCCGAGCGGCGTTCTTCTGGCGTGTCCTCAACCAGTGGTGCTTCAAATGCCGGGGCGATCTGAGGATTGCGAATGGCGGCGATAATCACGTAGCTGGAGAACAATACGGCCAGAAGCACACCAGGCAGGATACCCGCAATGAACAGGGCGCCGACGCTCATTTCCGTCAAAATCGCCCAGACGATCAATAGCACAGATGGTGGGATCAGCATGCCAAGACAGGCTGAACCCGCGACCGCTCCCAGCGCAAATGTTTGCTTATATCCAAGTTTGCGCATCTCCGGATAAGCAATGCGCGAAAATGCGGCGGCGGCAATGGATACCCCGGTTACTGCGGCAAAAACCGTGTTGCCAGCTATGGTAGCAATCGCAAGACGCCCCGGCAGCCGGCGCAACACCCTGTCACATATTCGATATAGGTCAGCCGCCGCTCCCGATCGCGAAACAAAATCGCCCATCAGCACGAATAGAGGAATCACCGCGAAAACGTCTTTTCGCACCGCCTCAAAGGCGGTGTTGCCCAATATGGCAAGCGCCGCTTCCATGCTGCCCAGCATCAAGAAGACGCCCAATGCACTGCAGATAGCAAAGGCGACGCCGATATGCACACCAAGTAAGATCATGCCGACCAGCAGGGCCAGCATCCAAAGTGCAATATCACCACCCATTTTGGACTCTCCTCAAGGTGGTCATGCCGATCCCGGCGCCTGATTTTCGTCGATCAACCGGTTGCGCCAGTCATAATAGAGCATCGCCAGATAAGCGTAGGCCCCAAATATTCCCATCAGCAAAACCAGGCCACGAACCGGCCAGGTCGGCACCCGCAGGGCACCTTCGCCTTCATATTCGCCAATGCGCCAGGCGTCATAGGCGGATTCGTAGGTGCTCAATACCAGGCCGATAAAAAACAGCACACCAAGAACATAACCAACGCTGCGCAGCAATCGGCGAGCAAATGGTGGAACGGCATCAGCAAATATTGTGGTTCGCAACATCGAACCGGTAAAAATTGCCAGCGGCAATTGCAGGAAGGTGATGGCGACAACTGAATTTTGAATGATTTCCTTGGTGCCCGGAATCGGCTGATTGAGCAGACCACGGCCTGCCACATCAAAGAATATCAGGATGGCCAGGCCCAAAGTCCACAGAGCTGATACCAGATGAATAGCTCTGGAAAGGTAACTACCCAGCTACCCCAACCTGATGCTTTTATAGACGGCCCATCA
>JAALLE010000098.1 GCA_011087605.1 Hyphomicrobiales bacterium | reverse complement strand
TCAAATTGTCGCACCTAATGGCAGCAGAAATAGGGTAGCTGAGTAGTTACACAATATTTTCCAAATGCCCAGCACCAGATCGTTGAAGCACCTGCACGCGACTTCCAGGAAGTCCTTGCTGGTCGCGCTGACGCCCATATCACATCCAATGTCGAAGCACTGAAACTGGTTGAAAAATATCCTCAGATGATGATCGTTCCGGTTTCTGCTCCAAAATCACCAACGCCTATTGCGATGCTGTTGCCGCAAGCCGATCAGGTCTGGATCAACTATGTCAACACATGGATCGCCCTGAAAACAGAGCGTGGTTTTTTTGACAGCCTCGGCAAAAAATGGCGCCTCAAGGAATAGTCTCTTCTATTTGAAAGTTGGGAGGGGTGCCCTGAAAAGGCGCACCCCTTTTTTTACATGCTGACACTCTATGCTGTACCGGTCAGTCTTTATTGCGCAAAACTGCGCATTGTGCTGCGGCACAAACGGCTGAGCTTCGACGAATTGCCCCCGCCGGGCGGATATGGGTCAGATGAGTACAAGAAGCTGGTCCCCGCAGGCAGTCTGCCAGCGTTGATACATGATGGCCTCCAGATCAGCGATTCTGAAGCCATTGGTGAATATCTCAATGAAGCATTCCCGGATCCCGACATGCTGCCCGGAACACCAGCAGATCGCGCCAAATTGCGCGAACTGTCCCGCTTTCATGACACGCGGTTGGAACCGGTAGTTCGCGCCCTGTTCCCGCATATTTCTGCCAATAAGCGAGATAAACAATTTGTCGAACAACAATGGCAATCGCTCGTTGAAAGACTTGACCAAATTGAAGTTTTATTGCCGAAAAACAAGCGATCGCTCACACTGGCCGACTGCGGTTTGCCAATCACCGCGATTTGGATTGCCTTTCTCAGCGCGCAATTTGAGCGGGAAAATCCCATGGACGGATTGCTGGCGACCTATCTGGAGAATCTTGGCGACCATCAAGCCGTCGCCGCCGAAATTGAATCCTATCAGGCCAGTCTGAACGCCTGGCAAAAAACGCTATGAGATTGGACCTTTGTACATGGCGGGAAGTGGAAGCCTATCTTAAACAATCCAGCGGGATCGTCATCCCGGTGGGTTCCAATGAACAGCATGGCCCTATTGGTCTGATTGGAACTGACGCACTGTGTGCACAATCTGTTGCCCTGGAAATGGCCAAACTCACACGCGCACTGGTCGCTCCGACACTTTGCTACACGCCAGCACCTTTCAACATGTCCTTTCCCGGCACCATCTCGATTAGCGAAGAAACTTTTCAACAAATGGTCGAAGAGATTGTTACCGGCTTGGCCTCCCAGGGGTTTACAAAACTGTATTTTTTGAACGGACACGGGGCAAATCTGGCACCTTTGAAGCGACTGCAAGAACCGGTGCGCAGGCCAGACAACTGCTCGATCCGAATCCGCTCTTGGTGGGATTTCGAACCCGTCAATGAACTTAGGCGAGATTTTTATGGAGACTGGGAGGGCATGCATGCAACGCCGTCCGAAGTCGCGATCACCCAGGCCACCCACCGGATCGTAGAAGATGTTTCGGCAACTCAGGCTCCGCGAAAGTTATCAGCCGACTACATGAAGGTACATGCCGGCGACAAACACGGTCCTGCGGACCAACATCGAAGAGACTTTCCCGACGGGCGCGTTGGTTCCCATTCCGCTTTGGCACGACCAGAACATGGTGAGGCCTTGCTTAGCGCCGCAGCAAGCGCGGCGGCCCACGATTATGCGGATTGGATCGATGACTAGTACTGCAACTATCGCATCTACATCGAAGAATGTTGCCGATATTATCGTCATCGGCGCTGGCATCGCCGGTGCATCTGTCGCCGCTGAGCTGGCAAAAAAGCAACGCGTCATTCTGGTGGAGATGGAATCACAGCCCGGCTACCACACGACTGGTCGGTCTGCGGCCATGTTTGTGCCAAGTTACGGACCTGCTCCAATTCGCGCTCTTACACGGGCATCGGCCGCATTTTTTAACAATCCGGACAAGGACTTCAAGATCAAGTCACTGCTGTCCTCACGCCCGGTGATGATGATCGCCAGAGAAGATCAACTGGAAGCGATGCATATTCTGAAAAGCGAGATTTCTCAAAATACAATCATTCGGGATCTCAGCTCTGTCGAAATATCCCGGATGAATCCGTTGTTGAAGGAGAACTACGCCACAGCCGGATTGTTGGACGTAGAGGCCTATGACATCGATGTAGACGCCTTGCATCAGGGCTATTTGCAACGGTTCAAGGATCGAGGAGGAGAATTGCGCACCAATTTTCAAATCGATCACCTGGTGAAAAATTCTGGCTGTTGGGAAGTTTCAGCTGCAGGAAAACAGTTGAAATCCCCAATTGTTGTCAATGCATCGGGCGCCTGGGCAGACGAACTAACCGATTTGGCCGGCTTTCAGCGTGTCGGGTTAACACCCAAGCGACGCACGATGGTTGTTATCGATTCTCCTGAAGGCACAGCCACGGCAACACTTCCTATGACAATCGACATTGAGGAACAGTTCTTCTTGAAACCGGAAGCTGGCCAACTGCTTTTGTCTCCAGCCGATGAAACGCCGTCCCCGCCCTGCGATGCACAACCTGAAGAACTGGATATCGCCATCGGCGTAGACCGTATCGAAAGCGCTTTCGACTTCTCGGTCCGCCGTATTCAATCGAGTTGGGCCGGATTGCGCAGCTTTGTTACCGACAAAGTACCTGCAGTGGGATTCCTGGACAAAGATGAAAGTTTCTTTTTGCTGGCTGGCCAGGGTGGATACGGTATCCAGTCCAGCCCTGCCCTGTCACGAATGGCGGCGGCCTTGGCCACCGGTGAGCCAATGCCCGGCGATATTGCTGATGAAGGTGTTACACCACAGCAGCTTTCGCCGAAACGTCTGATTTGTTCCTGACAATTCGAAAGAACCAATCTTTCATTGACCTTTGAATTCTAATCGGCACAGTTCGGTTTGTTCAACGGAGATGCCTTAATGCTTGACTGCCAACGCCATTTGTTTGCCCTGCCGGACGATGTCTGTTTCTTCAACGCAGCCGCTTGGAGCCCCTTGCCCCTTTCGGCGGTTGAAGCAGGACAAGACGCGATGACTACCAAGTCGCGGCCATGGGACATGGTTGCGGGTGCGGATGAACGGGAATTCGCCCATGCGCGCGAAGTTGCTGCATCGATGATTGGAGCTAATTCTGAGGACATCGCACTGATATCATCGGTTGGTTATGGCGTGGCGACCGCTGCAAAAATACTGAATCTAGCTACTGGAAGCCGGATTCTGACGCTGGAGAATGATCACTCCTCACCAGTATTGGAATGGCTGTCGCGCCCTGATGGAAATCAACTTGTCGTCGAAACCATCAAGTGTGGACCTGATGGTGACTGGACAAGCGCCGTTCTGGAATGGCTGGCAGGCTCAAGCAGCACTCCTCCAGCTTTGGTGTCGATCTCTTCAATACACTGGTCGGATGGGGGCATGATTGATTTGGACCGGGTGCAGACTGAACTGAAGAAGCTGGGCACCATGTTGTTGGTCGACGCAACACACGGAGTTGGTGTCATCCCAACCGATGTCGCGCGTCTCGATCCTGATTTTTTGATTTTTCCGACCTACAAATGGCTCTTGGGGCCATATGGCCGCGCGTTCATGTACATTGCCAGACACCATCAAAACGCCACGCCGCTGGAACAAACCAGCTATGCTCGAAAGAGAGTTGTTGCAGAAGATGATCAACATTTCACCGATCTGGACTATGTCGACGGCGCACGACGCTTTGACATGGGAGAACGGGATTTTTTCGTATCTTTATGCGTGGCATCTCACAGCATGAAACTCATCAGGCAATGGGGACCAGATCAAATCGGTCAACGCCTGAGGATGCTCACAAATCGCATAGAAAAAGGCTTGATTGATCGCGAAGTGCCCGTCTCGATGATGAATGCGGCATACAGATCTCCGCATATTCTCAGCCTGGATTTCCCACAAGGCATGCCTGAAGATTTTGAACGATTACTCAAAGAGCGGCGGGTATTTGCCGTTCCACGTCTTGGGCGCCTGAGGATCAGTCCCCATGTGTATAACAATGAAGACGACTGTGATCGCCTGGTCGAAGAACTTGCGGATATATTGAAGTAAACCCAGCACATCGCCTGCTACCGATAGGTTTTTACTGACGTGGTTGTGACAGCAATTATCAGTCCCCACAGTTGTTAGATGCTGGCCCAAAAGGCTATCATCGATGCATCAATTAACAATCCGGAAGGGACGAGAATGAGTCTATTAGTGGAATATTCCGTGAATGAAGGAATGGCCGATGCACAGGTTGATGCTCTGAAACAATTTGTCGATGGGCTTAGAGCCATCGCAGACGACGGGTACAATTACACCGCATTTGAAACCGATGACCCGACCCGATTTATTGCGCTACTGGAGTTTAACGATGACGCTGGAAAGAAGCGATTTCTCGATAGCGCTCCGTTCAACGACTATCGCGAGGGGTCGAAAGATAGATTTCCAAACCCGCCGGGCACGACAACCATTCGTTTAGTAGCGTCAACGCGGAACTAGTTGGCCGGTCACAGAGCGGAATATTTTTGCTGGAAATCTGGGGGTGACAATCGGTGCCGCGTCGCCACCCCATTTCTGCGGAATTGATCAGACGAACAACTGAAAAATCATGCCCGAAATAATGGCCCCGGAGACACCCAGACCGATATAGGAGAAGAACACCTGACGTTTCACCAGTGACCAGACCGCCGCCATGGCCGGGATTGAACTTATGGCACCGGAAACCATGAAGGCCATTGCCGCCCCGTTGCTCATTCCCTGCTCTATCAGACCGGCAAGCAGAGGCGGGGCGATATAGGAATTCAAATAGGCGGGCATGCCAACCAATGCGGCGATTGCAATTGGTACAATTCCTTCACCACCGACCAGACCGGCAATTGCGGATGCTGGCACATATGTCACCAATAACGCTTCCAGCACGTAGGCCAGCGCCAGCCATTTTACCAAAAACCCCGCATTGACCAAGAATTCGTGTTTAAACGTGGCCCGGCGTTCAGCATGCTGCCAGAATTGCCATTCGGGCTTGCCATCAAATGGATTTGGGCCACAGCCGCAACCGGATTGCTGGTAAACACGCAAGGGCTGAGCAAACTGCCCCTGGCCTTTCAAAAGCTTGACCACATAACCGCCAAATAGCCCAAGTGCGACCGCCGCAACTGCCTTGCCGATGGCAAACGGCCACCCGAGCGCTGCGGCTGTGATCAGCAATGTTGGAGGATCAATCAATGGAGAAGACAACCAAAACGCCATCACCGCTGACAATGGCGCACCAAGCGCCAGCAACCCGGCAATGAATGGAATAACTTCGCAGGAACAAAATGGAGCCAACCCACCGAACAATGCGGCGAGCACAATCATTCGATTTTCACGCCCCTGAAACGCCCGCGCAATTACCGCTTCAGCTCCAGCTGCTTTCAATCCGGCGATCAACAATACCGCGAAAACGATGTACGGTAGCGTGCTCAAAAAGGCGTTGAAAGCAAAGGTGACAATGATCCAAAAATTGTCAGGATCGAGAAATGCAACCAAAACTGGCACGACAACAGTAATAGTCCATGGAGTGGCCAGGTACGACTTAGCCGGTTCCCAAATGTTATTTGGCGCTTGAGAGATATCGCTCATTTTTAAGTTCCTCTTCTGAGCAACACTCTTGCAATATGTATTCAGCCAGTGATTGCAGCAGCTCAAAATTTGCCCGATTGATAATCGAGCGTCCTTGTTTGTCCTGAATGATCAGTTCCGCAGCACTCAGGAATTTCAAGTGATGCGCCAAAGTCGATGCAGGAATGCCAGTTCGTTGCTGGATGTCGCCAACAGCAAGGCCAGCGTTCCCCGCTCGAACCAATACCTGCAATACTTCCAGCCTTGACGGTGACCCGATCGCGGAAAAACCTTGGGCAGCAATTTTCAAATCCATGGTGCATCCTTTATTTCTATAAAACTAGTTATATCGAAATAAAGTGATTTACAAGCGCTTTTTTTTGAAAAAATCCCGCTGAACCGGATTTTCCGAAGCCCGATCGATAAAAATCGCAAAAAAACTCAGATCGATGTCGATTTGATCACTTGAAATTCGTCTGGATAGTACAAGGGTATGGTACCTTTGCGAAAAGAAGGAAATTCAACATGCAGTATATGTGTCTCATCTATTCCACCGAGGGCGTCGGCCCACAGCCTGGCACCCCCGAGTTTGGAGCTTTCATGCAGGGCTATGCGGATTTTGGCCAGACCGTTCAAAAGGCGGGCAAGTTCGTAGCAGGTGACGCCCTGCAGCCGGTCAGCACAGCGACCAGTGTCGCGGTTCGTGACGGCAAGGCTGAAACGACGGATGGACCGTTTGCCGAAACCAAAGAACAACTGGGCGGCTATTATATACTCGACTGCGAGGACCTTGACGAAGCAATCAAATATGCAGCGATGATACCTTCTGCTGCCCATGGGCGTGTTGAAGTCCGGCCAGTGATGATATTTGACTAGCAACTGACCCTGATAATGCTGCCCCTATCCACGCCAAAACAAGCCATTGAACGAACGGTGCGCGAGGAATGGGGGCGCATACTGGCATCGCTGGTCAAGTCCATCGGCGATTTCCAGCTTGCCGAAGATAGTCTGCAGGAGGCGCTGACAGTGGCTCTGGACAACTGGAACAAGAAAGGTCTGCCGAAGTCACCAGCAGCCTGGTTGCTGACCACTGCAAGGCGCAAGGCGATTGACCGGTTGCGCCGCGACAAGAATTTTTCCAGCAAGCAAAAAGAAATCGCCTATCTCATGGATCTGGAGAACATGGACAAGGGTGGGCGCGAGACGTCCGCGTCTGTCGATGATCCCGAGATTCCTGACAAACGCCTGGAAATGATTTTTACCTGCTGCCATCCAGCACTTGAGCAAAAAACCCGCATCGCCTTGACCCTGCGGACACTGGGCGGGCTCACCACAGAAGAAATAGCAGCAGCATTTCTCGACCGGCCTCAGGCCATGGCGCAGCGGTTGGTACGGGCCAAGAATAAGATTAAACTTGCCGGCATTCCCTATGAAATTCCCGACATGGATGTATTGCCGGAGCGGATTTCATCTGTTCTCAGCGTAATCTATCTGATTTTCAATGAAGGATATTCTGCCTCGTCCGGAGACAGACCGGTGCGGTCGGACCTGTGTGACGAAGCCATCAGGCTGGCGCGTATTATTACTCAACTTCTCCCAAACGAGGCGGAAGTCGCAGGGCTGCTGGCGCTGATGCTGTTGCATGATTCAAGGCGATTGACCCGCACCGATGGGAGCGGTGCGTTGATTGCGCTGCAGCACCAGAATCGTCGCCGTTGGGATCGCGGCAAGATCAATCAGGGCGTGCGTCTATTGCACGATGTCCTGCCCAGGCAGCATCTTGGACCGTACCAATTACAGGCAGCCATCAGCGCGGTCCATGCACAAAGTGAAAGTTGGGAGGCCACCGACTGGGCTCAGGTTCAGGCGCTTTATGCCCTGCTCTATCAGATCACGCCAACTCCGGTGGTGAGATTGAATCAGGCACTGGCACTTTCCTATGCAAACTCGCCGCAGGAAGGTTTGCACATGCTCAGGGAAGCCGCGGGGGATGGTGTCTTGGAAAACTATCAGCCGTTTCATGCTGCAAAAGCAGATCTGCTCCTACGCAACGGCCAGATTGAAGAAGCAATGAACAGCTACCGCCGGGCCATTGAACTGTCGGACAATCTTTCCGAACGCCGGTTTCTTGAACAAAAGCTGGATGATGTTTCGAATACGCCCTCAGCCCGTTGGAGCTGATTTGGATTTTGTGCGTTGAATGGAGGCAGCGAAAGTTACGATAAAGATTATCGTCATAAGCAGGACGATCGTTGGCGCCGGTGCACTGTCCAGAAAGAAGCTGCCATATACTCCCAAGAACGAACTCGCAGCAGCTACCAAAATGGCGATCAGCAGCATCGATTCAAACCGTTTGGTCATCAAAAACGCAATCGCACCGGGAGCGATCAACAGAGCAATGGTCAAGATGATGCCAACCGCCGACAGTGCCGAAACGATCGTCAATGACAGCATGCAAAGCAGGCCGTAGTGAATGACGCGAACCGGCAAGCCCGCAACTTTGGCTTGCACCGGATCGAAAGAATGCAACAATAGATCCCGCCATTTGAACAACACGATCAAGAAAACAATCAGGGCAATTATGCCGGTCGTGATGATATCGGAAATACCAACTCCCAACATGTTTCCAAATAAAATATGATCCAAATGCACGTCGCTTTGAATTTTTGTGTACATCACAATGCCTAGGCCAAACATGCCCGAAAACACAACGCCCATGACGGTGTCCTGTTTAACCCGGCTATTTTCATTCAGATAGCCGGTCAGTAGCGCGCAGATCATACCCGCCACAAATGCACCTAACACCAGCGGAATGTTGATGATATATGCAACCACTACCCCCGGCAGGACCGCGTGGCTGACAGCATCCCCCATAAGCGACCAGCCTTTCAGAACCAGGTAACAGGACAACAGGGCGCATGGCACAGCAATAATCAGCGAGATGATCAACGCATTGATCATGAACGAAAACTGAAAAGGTAGCAGCAGCTCTTCCAACAAGGTCATGTCTGGACGCTTCCGGAGGGGCCGACTTTGCCAGTTATCAAGGCTTCAGCTGCACGACGCTTGGCGGCCAGAATTCCGTGCTTTGGGGCCACGACGAAGGCGATCAGAAACAATAGGGTCTGAAAACAAACAATAATTCCCCCGGTTGCACCATCGAGAAAATAACTTCCGTAAGCTCCAACAAAGCTTGTAACAACACCAATACCCACGCTGATCATCAGCAATCTGGGAAACCTGTCCGTCAGCAGATAGGCAGTTGCTCCAGGTGTAACGACCATGGCAATCACCAAAAAGGCACCCACGGTCTGCAAAGCTGCCACCGTGCAGGCGGACAGCAGGGTGAAAAAAACCACCTTCAGCAAACCCGGGTTCAGTCCGATTGACCGAGCGTGGTTTTCGTCAAAAAAGACAACCAGCAAATCTTTCCATTTCAGCAGCAGCACGCTGAGCGAAACGACACTGATGATAACCAGTTGAAGCGTATCTTCGGGCGTTATCGCAAGAATATTGCCCAACGTGATCGTCTGGATGTTCACCGATGTTGGTGAAAGAGAGATCATGAACAGACCAAGACCAAAAAAAGAGGTGAAAATCAGTCCGATTATGGCGTCTTCCTTGAGACCGGAACGCTGATTGAGAAACAACATGGCACCGGCTGCCAATCCGCCGGACAGAAATGCACCAAGTGCAAATGGCAGGCCCAGCATATAAGCACCAGCAACCCCTGGTACGATGGAGTGGCTCAAAGCATCGCCAATCAGCGACCAGCCCTTCAGCATCAAATAAACCGACAGAAAGGCACAAACGCCCCCTACCAAGGCACTCACCCACATGGCGTTGACCATGTAGGAATAGTTGAAAGGTTGCAGAAGAAGATCCATCACTGTGTTGAATCCGTCTTGTCATCATAAACAACAAAGGGACGCTCATCATCGGTAATCACCGTCACCTGGCGATCATCTTCGTCATCGTGCAGATCTGCTCCACCAAGAACAAAATGACGCAGAACGCCACTGAAGGTGCGCTCGAGATTGTCTTGCGTAAAAACTTCGCTGGTCAGGCCATAGTCGAGCACTGTCTGTTTGATCAGCACGGTGCGGTCGCAAAATTCAGGAACACTTCCTAAATTGTGGGTGGCAACCAACAGTACCCGCCCATCTTCACGCATCTGACGCAACAGGGCGATTATCGCCTCTTCCGACTTCACGTCGACACCCGTGAAAGGTTCATCCAGCAGGACAACCTGCCCATCCTGCGCCAAGGCGCGGGCCAAAAAAACCCGCTTTTTCTGGCCGCCGGAAAGCTCGCCGATCTGGCGTTCTCTAAAATCCGACATGCCAACACGTTCAAGCGCCTCAGCCACAGCTTTGCGATCAACATCCCTGGCCATGCGCATGAAGTTCATGTGGCCATAGCGTCCCATCATGACAACATCTTCAACAAGAACCGGAAAACTCCAGTCGACTTCCTCAGCCTGAGGAACATAAGACACCACATTGTTTTTCAATGCCGTATCAACCGACTGACCTAGGATCGATATTGTCCCTCTCGCCGCCGGTACGAAACCCATTATCGATTTGAACAGGGTGGATTTGCCTGATCCGTTTACACCAACCAGACCAGCGATCGTTCCCGTTGGAATCTCAAAACTTGCGTCATGCAATGCTGTATGACCGTTGCGGTAGGTTACCGTAAGGTCGCGAACTTCAATGCCCTTGACTGCGCCTGAAATTTTCGACCCATTTTTCATTGCGAGTTTGTCAGGCCTTCAGCAATCGTATTGGCGGTCTTGCGAAGCAGCGAAATATAGTCCGGCACCTCTCCGTCTGGTCCACTGAGGGAATCCACATAAAGGACGCCCCCATATCGGGCACCCGTTTCGCGCGCCACCTGTTTGGCCGGATTGGCAGGAACGGTGCTTTCCGAAAACACCACGGATATTTCATTTTCGCGCACCACATCGATCACTTTTCGCACTTGCTGCGGCGTGCCCTGTTGGTCAGCATTGATGGGCCACAGATACAATTCCTGCATATTGAAATCCCGGGCCAGATAACTAAACGCACCTTCACTGGTCACCAACCAGCGCTTATTGGCCGGGATCGCCATGATTTTTTCTCGCAAAGGAGCAACAGCTTCAGTCAATTGTCTCTTATATTTGTCAGCGTTCATTGCATACACTGATGCGTTGTCGGGATCGTGTTTGGACAGTGCATCACGAATATTGTCGATATAGATTTTAGCTGAATCCAACGACATCCAGGCATGCGGGTTGGGCTTGCCGGTATACGGCCCCGCGGCAATGCCCATCGGCTCGACCCCGTCGCTCAGCGTCACACTGGGGACGTCGCGCAAATTGCGAAAAAACTGCTCAAACCACAATTCAAGTCCCAAGCCGTTCCACAGGATCAGGTCAGCGCCCTGAGCTCGAAGAACATCCCGCGGGGTCGGTTGATATCCATGGATTTCTGCACCCGGCTTGGTGATCGATTCCACGATTGCCGCATCTCCCGCGACGTTACGCGCCATGTCAGCAATCACTGTAAATGTCGTAACAGCTTTGAACTTCTGTTGCGCATGGGAAGTCAAGGAACTCCCCACTACAGCAATCGCCATAAGGGAGAAAAACAAGATACTCTTAGATGTCGGCGCCATAATATACTCTGAAAGCAGGCTATTCAGACTTGGTTTATGCGAATCATTCGCAACAGTCAACAATCTGCGAATGATTCGCAACAAGTTCCGACCATTCCGCTCGCTTTCATATTCTGTTTAAATCTCACAGGCCACAACCTGCCAGTTCAGCTCAGCACAGCTCAACGCCGGTAAACTGTCATCGTGTCAAACTGGCCCGCATTTTGCTCCCCTTATTGGTCATAGATTATGCGGAGCAATTACGTCTCGAAATGGCACATTTTAGAGTAAATTTGGGCGATCAGCTTCAATCAATGTTCTCTGCGGGGGATTCTGTTCGCGATCGGGACGGAAAACCCGCGGGCCGAATTCCCAGAAAACTTGACTTGGAGATTAGTGTTTGTGCGAACCCCAATGAGATTACACGGGACTGGCGCAGATTCGAGGACAGTCTGGGCCTGAACCATGCATGCTCCACCTGGTGCCTTGCCTGGTACAAAGCTTATCAGGAAACAAACAAGGTTCAGCCATTCGTTATCACGGGGCGCACACGCACCGGTCAACTCCAGTTCGTATTGCCTTTGGAACTACGCCGAATCGGGCTGTTGAATGTTTTGGTTGCTCCGGGAGCTGGGCACACGACTTATTTTGCCGGGCTTTATTCAAACCAGGTTTTGCAGATTTTCAGGCGCGGTGAAGGGATCGATTTCTGGGAGCAAGTTTTAGCCAGCTTCGATAAAGTCGACGCGTTGTTGATCGAAGGTTTTTCGGTTGAAAAATTCGGCACCGATCATCCATTGGCCTTGTTGCCACAGTCGGATGCCGCCCATGGATCCATGCGAATGGACATTTCATCGGACTGGCCCGCTCAATATGAAGAAATGATCAGCTCCAAACTGAAGGCAGATGATCGTCGCTGCGTCAAACGTCTTGAAGAATTTGGAGAATTGAAACACGTTGTCGCCGAGACACCAGAGCAACGCCACGCATTGCTCAACGAACTGCTGCAGCAAAAAGCCACTCAGTTTGCCGCCATGAATGTGGTGGATCCTTTCAGATCAAACGAAGCTGCCGCTTTCTACAAGCGCCTGATCGACATAGACGACACTCTAGAAAGTTCTTCGCTCTATTTTTCAGCTTTGACTTTGGACAGTGTTCCTCTGGCGCTGAACTTTGGCCTGCTAGACGATGGCGAGTGCCACGGACTTATCACATCAATGACAGATAGCGACAAACGTCGCTTCTCCCCGGGAAGGTTATTGCTTGGACATACCAACAATTACCTGTCCAGCATCGGAATTCGACGCCACGACTTCGGCATGGGCATGCTGACGTATAAAGCAGTCTGGTGTCAGCGCGAGTTAAGGCGGCAGCACGTGCAAATAGGGTTCACCGGACTGGGGCGAATTTATCTGCGGCACAAACGCTCGATTCAGGAACTAAAAAGCTGGCTGAAATCACATCAGGAAGTGAAACGGTTTCTCAACGGTGTGCTTAATTTCATATCGCGTTTTGGCAAATAGTATTCCCGGCCCAACATTGGCAAGGTGTTTAACGCACCACCTCTCAAACACACCACCTGCTGAATGAAAAACCAGCATATAAAAAGACGCCCCAGTGATCACTGATCTATGGACATCGCGGGCGTTTTGGGACACATAGGGGCAAATTTCTTTAAATCGATTAAAAGACAACACTTTTGGGACTTACTTCGTCGACCAAAGGTGTAAACGGAAACTTCCCCAATGACTTCGCTGCACAAACCAGATGCCGATCAATTGCGCCAGGAAATATTGCGCCATCTAAAATATTCGCTGGGCAAAGATGAGTCCCATGCTACGACTTATGACTGGCGCATGTCCCTATCGTTGGCCCTGCGCGACCTGGTCGTTGATCCCTGGTTTGCCAGCACACGACAAACTTACAAATCAGGTGCTAAGAGAGTTTATTATCTGTCGATGGAGTTTTTGATCGGGCGCCTGATCGAAGACGTCATGACCAATCTGCGTATCGATGATATCGCCAAAAGCGCGATTGCCGATCTGGGTCAGGATTATGATCAAGTAGTCCACGACGAGCCAGACGCAGCATTGGGCAATGGCGGTCTGGGACGTCTGGCGGCCTGTTTTCTCGACAGTCTGTCGACCTTGGGTATCCCAGCATACGGCTACGGGATTCGGTACGAACATGGCTTGTTTCAGCAACGGTTTGAAGATGGTCGCCAGATCGAAACCGCGGAGAACTGGCTGGCGCAAAAGCACGCATGGGAGTTTGAACGACCAGAAGTATCCTATCGAATAAATTTTGGTGGCTATGTTCATCAATCTGGCAGCAAAGTGAACTGGCACTCGGCGGAAACAGTCCTGGCGTCGGCTTACGACACGCCGGTTGTCGGCTGGCAAGGCAAATGGGCGAACACTTTGCGACTTTGGGCCGCCAAACCCACCCGTATTTTCGATTTGGAGAGCTTCAATCGCGGCAATTACCTGGCAGCCAGCGAACCGGAAGCTCTTGCCCGCACAATTTCGCGCGTGCTCTATCCTGACGACACAACCGAGACTGGCAAAGAACTGCGACTGAAGCAGGAGTATTTCTTCACATCAGCGTCCATTCAGGATCTGCTGCGCCGTTTCATTTCAGAAGGCCACCCACTGAGCAGCCTGGCAGAACATGTTGCTATTCAACTCAACGACACCCATCCGGCAATTGCCGGCCCTGAACTGGTGCGGCTGCTGGTGGACGAACATGGTATGGACGTTGATGAGGCCATCATTCTTGCTCGCAATTGTCTGGGTTATACAAATCACACCCTGTTGCCGGAAGCGCTGGAGCGTTGGGATGAAGCACTGTTTGCCCGGATTCTTCCCCGCCATCACCGTCTCATCGAACTGATCGAAGACTGGCATTTGAGCAACACAGACAGCACTGTGCGCATTATCGAAGACGGGTCAGTTAAAATGGGTGAACTGTCGTTTATCATGGCGCATAAGGTGAACGGCGTTTCCGCGTTACACACCGAACTGGTCAAACAGACGTTGTTTTCAGACCTACACGGAACCTATCCAGACCGAATCATAAATCAAACAAACGGCATCACACCGCGCCGTTGGCTTTATTCGTGCAACTCAGAATTGAGCACCCTGATCACTTCGAATTTGGGAGATCAATGGCCAAACAATCTCGATCAGTTGGCCGCCCTGGCTGACTTTGCAGAAGACAGTGGATTTCAAGATGCATTCCGCGCCGCAAAGGCAAATAACAAACGCCGCATGGCAGAATGGATCAAGCAGCGGGACGGCATCATAATCAATCCCGAAGCACTGTTTGATGTTCAGATAAAACGCATCCACGAATATAAGCGCCAATTGATGAATTTGCTGGAAACTGTCGCGCTGTGGAATGAAATTCGCGACAATCCGAACGCAGACTGGACCCCCCGCCTGAAAGTATTCGGCGGAAAAGCGGCCCCTGGTTATGTCGTGGCCAAGGAAATCATTCATCTTGTCAATGATGTCGCTAAACGGATCAACTCCGACAAGACTACGATGCCCCACCTGCAAGTTCTGTATCCCGAGAACTACAATGTCTCGATGGCAGAAATCCTCATCCCGGCAACTGATTTATCTGAACAGATCTCAACCGCCGGAAAAGAAGCCTCTGGCACCGGCAATATGAAATTTGCTCTCAACGGCGCATTGACGATCGGCACACTCGACGGGGCCAATGTGGAAATTCGAGATTGCGTTGGTGTTGAAAATTTCTGTAACTACTCAGCTACCCTATTTCTGCTGCCATTAGGTGCGACAATTTGA
>JAALLE010000097.1 GCA_011087605.1 Hyphomicrobiales bacterium | reverse complement strand
GAAATCAAATCAACGAAACCGTCGTTTCTCAGATGAGTTTTTCAACGGAATAGGCGTAATGCCGCCGAATTTCACAGCCCAGGCGCTGGCTTTGGCGAGAGCCTGATCAGCGGCGACCTTTGCTTCCGCGCGCATCACGTCTTCGACCCCCAGCCAGTGCTGGAAATCACCCGGTTCAATGACGAAGATCAGCACGAGATCAGCATCGATTGCGGCGACGCGTCGGGCAGCATAATGGATTGCCTTTTCGCATTCGGGAGTAGAATCAACCACCGCAAGAAACTTGCGACGGTGACCTTCCTGCCGAACTTCGCGCTTACTAACCATGATTATCCGCCATATTTGTCATTGGTAAAATCAGACTAGCGACGCGCGCCAACAAAGCCAATGATTTCCTTCACGTCGACCAGCACCCGGGAGGCAATTTCGCGGGCCCGATCGGCACCGTTGGCCAGGACCGCGTCGATTTCTGCAGGATCAGCCTGCAAGCGGCGCATTTCTGCAGCGATTGGTCCGATTTTTTCGACGGCCAGTTCCACAAGAGCCGGTTTGAAAGTGCCAAACTGAGCGCCCGCATATTCAGACAGAACCGACGCCTTGTCCGTATCGGAAAGTGCTGCATAAATGCCGACCAGATTGTCAGCATCCGGGCGATCCACCAGACCTTCAAGGGTTTCAGGAAGTGGATTTGGGTCGGTCTTGGCCTTTCGGATCTTCTTTGCGATGGCGTCTGAATTATCGGTCATCACGATCCGCGACAGATCGGACGGGTCAGATTTCGACATCTTTTTTGCCCCGTCACGCAGGCTCATCACCCGTGCGGCGGGACCACCAATGAGCGGTTCAGTTAAGGGAAAATATCCTTGTACCTTTTCGTCACCAACCATCATCGCTTCACCAAGGCCCAGATCGGAGATGCGCTCAGAATAGTCGTTGTTAAACTTTTGTGCGATATCGCGGGTTAGTTCCAGATGCTGCTTCTGGTCCTCACCTACAGGTACATGCGTGGCCCGATAGGTCAAAATATCGGCCGCCATCAGCGAGGGATAGGCAAACAGACCAACGGAGGCTTTTTCGCGATCCTTGCCAGCCTTATCCTTGAACTGGGTCATCCGAGACAACCAGCCCATGCGGGCAACACAATTAAAAATCCAGGCCAGTTCGGCATGTTCTGCCACCTGGCTCTGGTTGAAAACGATATGCTTTTGCGGATCGATCCCGGCGGCCAGGAAAGCTGCGGTAACCTCACGTATATTGTCGGCCAGTTCGGCAGGGTTCTGCATCGATGCGGTGATTGCGTGCAGATCAACGACGCAATAAATGCAATCATAGTCGTTCTGTAGCGGCACGAATCGTTTGATCGCTCCCAGATAATTCCCCAGATGGAGATTGCCGGTCGGCTGAATGCCGGAAAAGACGCGTTCTTGAATTTTAGACATGGTTTGGACCCAGGCTTGGAAAATTTCAGCGGTGTATGGGGGATGAAACCTATCGACGCAAGAGCCGTTTTAAATAAGTCGCCTGCATTGCGCCGGTTGCCAGTGAAAAGGCGAAATAGAGCAATGCCCCTCCACCGATCATCACCATCACAGCCAACAGCTGCGAAACAAATGAGGCGTCCAGCATTTGCACCAACTGGCTGCGCATTAACAGGATGGCGGCCCCCATCAAAATGCTGGAGATCAGCAACAGCACAAGTCGTCTCAGTGTGGCGCTATCGGGCTTGAAATCGCCTTTCCGCCACAGCGTCACAGCCAACAGCATGAGATTGACCCAGGCTGACACCGACGTGGCAATGGCAATCGCCACATGACCCAAATAAGGAAACAGCGATAGGCTTAGAACTATGTTGACACAAACCATGATCACCGAAAACAGAAACGGTGTGCGCATGTCCTCGCGCGCAAAAAATGCCGGTTGAAACACCTTTAGCATCACATAGGCAGGTAATCCGGAAGCGAAGGCTGTCAGGGCCATCGCCGTATTTATCGTCGCTTGGCTATCAAATGCTCCGCGTTCATAGATCACAGCGATAATGTCTTGCGGGATGATCATCAGGCCAACCGCCGCAGGTAAGGTCAATGCCAGGGCAAATTCCAGCGACCGGTTTTGCAATTGTTCGGCCTGATCGCGATCACCTGCCTTCAATGCCCGCGACAATTCAGGCAGCAGCACCACACCCACCGCAATGCCAATTACCCCAAGCGGCAGTTGATTGAGCCGGTCGGCATAATTCAACAGGGCGTTGGCACCATCCTGCTGAGTGGCAATGATTGTGCCGATCAGCAGATTGATTTGCAGAACTCCCCCGGTCAGCAAGCCGGGCCCCATCAAAACCAGCAGTCTTTTTACCGGATCGGTTAGCCGAGGCAGGGTGAGTCTAAAGCCAAATCCAACCCGCCAGACGCCCCACGCCAGGATAGCAAGCTGGACGACGCCACTGAACACAACACCCCAGGCCAGCCCAAAACCAATTTGACGGTCCGGCCAGTCCAGCGTGATGCCCAATATCAGGACACCAATCAAAATTACATTCAGCATGACCGGCACGATCGCTGCCAGAAAATAGCGTCGCAGTGAATTCAGAACCCCCGAAAACATCGCCACCAGTGACATGCACAGCAGGTAGGGAAACATGATGCGTGTCATTGAAACGGAAAGTTCAAATTTCTCTGGTGTGTCGGTAAACCCCGGTGCCACCAGATTGGCGACGAGAAACGGCATGAACAGCAGCGCCAGTGCGGTAAACACAAACAACCAACTGGCCAGAACCGAAAACACCTGCTGGCCGAACTTGCGTGCGGCGTCTTCACCACCCGCTTCCAGTTCCTTTGCGAATAGTGGAATGAAGGCAATGTTGAAAGCGCCTTCGGCAAACAGACGGCGGAACAGATTTGGAAAGCGAAAGCATGTATAGAATACGTCGGCAACCGGGCCGGTTCCCAGTGCCGTGGCCAGCAGGGCTTCGCGACCAAAACCCAGCACTCGACTTGCCATGCTGGCGCTGCCGACGGTGGCAAATTTTGATATCAGGCCGCTCATGCAGCGCTCTTTGATGCGCTGGAACGTTTGGTGGGTGCCCTGGGGCCCTCGACCGCATTGCCCCCAAGTGCTTTCATCAACTTGCGCTTGATGGCCGCTATTTTTTGCGGGCTGGTAATTTTAAAGCCCACCAGATCGGTGGCATAGAAGGAATCGATGACCTTCTCTCCGAACGTGGCGATATGGGCCGAGGCGATGTCGAGCGATAAATCCGCCAATGCATCTGTGACATCCGACAGCAGCCCTGGTCGATCCAGCCCTTCAACTTCAATAACTGTGAACTTATCTGATAATTCGTTGTTGATCATTACAGATGGCTCAACCTTGAAGGCTGATGACCGGCGCTTGGGTTTGGACTTTTCAGCCAGCAGCTTGGCCAGGCGGATCTCGCCGGACAGGACTTTCATGATGGTTTCTGCAATATGTTCTGCACGACGGCGTTCATCCACCGGGTCGTCATAGAGCCGGTTGATGAAGATGGAGTCCAGGGCCCTGCCATCGCGGGTGGTGAATATCTGCGCGTCAACAATATTGGCTCCGGCCGCCGCACAGCATCCGGTGATCGTCGACAGGAGGCGAGGGTGGTCCGGCGCCAGAAGAGTGATCTCGGTGACCGCCTCAAAGTCCTTTGTCGCAACTGTAGTAGCGGTAGACATGCCCTGGGCATCGCTGTCACGAATGAAGTGAAGGTGCCGGATCTGACTTTCCCGTGGAACGGTCAGCAGGTAATTGTCATAGTTTAGATTGATGACCCGCTTTCTTTCCTTCTCCGACCACCCGTCGAGTGCATGCTCAAGTTCCTGGCGCACTTCGGCGATTTGTTCACGACGCGGTGCCTGAGTAAATCCACCCGTCAACTGCGGCTCACACATATAATAAAGGGTCCGCAACAACTGGCCTTTCCAACCGTTCCAAACACCGGGTCCGACGGCTTTGATGTCGCAGACGGTCAACACAAGCAATGCTTTCATGCGTTCAAACGTCTGCATGACATTTGAAAAACTGGCGATGGTTTTCGGGTCATGCAGATCCCGGGACTGGGCCGTGTTCGACATCAACAGATGATGTTCCACCAGCCAGGAGACCAGTTCGGTTTGTTGTTTGTCCAGTCCCAGTCGAGGGCAGACACGTCGGGCAATTGCCGCGCCAACGATCGAGTGATCTCCGGGCCGTCCCTTGGCAATGTCGTGCAACAACAAAGCGACGTAGAGAACCATCCTGTTGGCCGAATTTTTCATAATCTCGTTCGACAGGGGATGCTGTTCACCCATCTCGCCATGTTCGATTTCTGACAGGATGCCAATTGAGCGAAGCAGATGTTCGTCTACCGTGTAGTGGTGATACATGTTGAACTGCATCATCGCGACGATCTTGCCAAATTCCGGTAAAAAACGACCTAATACACCGGATTCATTCATTTTTCGTAATGTGCGCTCGGGCGTTTTGCGGGATGTGAGCGTTGCAAGAAAAGCCGAATTTGCCGCAGCATCATTGCGCAGTTTCTTGTCGATCAGTTTCAGCGACCGCGAAACGAGGCGCATGGCATCGGGATGAAACAGCAAGCCATTATCTTCTGCCAGCTGGAACATTTTGAGAATATTGACAGGATCCCTGTCAAACACGTCTTCATCGATCTGCTGAATGCGGTTATTCAAATTGATGAAGTCGCTGGTGCCACGAATTTTTTTCGCCCGTTTGGTGAAGGAACGCAAAATGCCACTGATGCCGGTAGCTTCTTTGGCCTGCTGCGCTTCCAGCGTGGCACAAAGAATGCGTGTCAGGTCTCCGACGTCCTTGGCGATCAGAAAATAATGTTTCATGAATCGTTCAACAGCGCTGAGGCCTGGGTGGTCAGAATATCCCAAACGCTCTGCGAGCTGCGCCTGCAAATCAAACGAAAGGCGCTCCTCTGCGCGTCCTGTCAAAAAATGCATGTGACAGCGAACCGCCCAGAGGAAGTCTTGAGCCTTCATGAATTTGCGGAATTCTGAGGCCGGAAAAACCTTCTTGGCCCGTAGCTCATTTTGGGTTCGCACCCGAAAATAGTATTTGGAAATCCAAAACAGAGTGTGCAAGTCGCGCAAGCCACCCTTTCCGTCCTTAACATTCGGCTCAACGAGATAACGCGACTGTCCGGATTTTTGATGGCGCGCATCGCGTTCAGCCAGCTTTGATGCAATAAATTCCGGTGCCGTCTTCTGCATCAGCTCCAGGTCGAAGCGTTCCACCAATTCATCGTAAAGTTGCTTCTCGCCCCATAAAAACCGGGCTTCGAGGATCGAGGTACGAATGGTCATATCGTCCTTGGATAGCGATATGCATTGGTTCACATTGCGGGTCGCGTGGCCAACCTTATAGCCCATGTCCCAGAGCATATAGAGCATGTATTCAACGAGGCTTTCGCCCAAAGCGGTTTGTTTGTAGGGGAGCAAAAACAACAGATCGAGATCTGATCCCGGTGCCAGGGTTCCACGCCCATATCCACCGACACAAACGATTGCCATGCGCTCACCGGCCGACAAATTGGAGGCCCGAAACACATGGATCATTGCAAAGTCATACAGGCAGCGAATGATTTCATCCTGGAGATAGGACAGACGACGGGCGCATTCATTTCCCGCGCCGTCTTCCTTCAACAAGGTTTCTGCGACATTCCGGCCATCGGCAGAGACCTGCTTTAACAAGGCGAGAACCTGCTGTCGGATTTTTGAGTCGCTGCCGTCACCATCAGCGTTGGCCGTCAGGGCGGTCAGGTCGCGGCGCAACTGCTCCGAATCAATCATGGAGCTCAGATGAGGATCGGTTTTGGCCATTCCCGGTTTCTACGTCAGGACTGGGGGCGATGCCAGAGCATTTTTCACTTTTGCCGGGTCTCTTGATGGAGTTAAAATGGCCCCGTTCCAAGGCGTTATGGTTGGATTCGGCAAAGTTTGTAAAAAATAATTTGGACCATATTTCTTTGCAGACGCCCCGTCCGTCGAAATTGGTTTTGTGCAACTATTCGCGATAGATCTTCATGACAAAAGTGTGAGCCTGCCACCGCTTGTCAAGACAATAGCAACCTTACTGTTGTATAAACCAACATCGAAACAATCGTAATTATGCGTAGCATGCCGATGAATTCCATCTTTTCCAGAGCCAGCCGTATGGTCTTGTCCATGGTGGTGTTGCTTGTTTTGCCGGCCTGTCAGGGGGCGCTTGACGGACTTGGCCAAAAAGCCAACAAACCGGTTCCCAAAAAACTGGTGTCCTCCATGAAGGCGCATGGAATGGCGCTGACTTCGCCAATAATGCTGAGAATTTTCAAACAGGAAAACACTCTGGAGGTCTGGAAACGCAAAGACACCGGGCGTTATGCACTGTTGACGTCCTATGAAATCTGCAAGTGGTCGGGCAAACTGGGACCCAAATTTAAGGAAGGCGATCGTCAGGCGCCTGAAGGTTTTTACCGGGTCAACAAATATCAGATGAACCCAAATTCGCAGTATCATCTGGCGTTCAATATGGGGTTCCCCAATGCCTATGATCGCTCCCACGGTCGTACCGGATCGCATTTGATGATTCATGGCGCCTGCTCGTCAGCCGGTTGCTATTCGATGACCGACGATCGCGTGGAGGAAATTTATGCCATGGCGCGCGATGCCTTTAAGGGGGGACAAAAGGCCTTTCAGATTCAGGCTTATCCGTTCCGCATGACCGCAGAGAACATGGTCAAACACCGCGATCACAAGCACTACAAGTTCTGGCAAATGCTGAAGCGTGGGCATGATCATTTCGAAATCACCAAGATTCCGCCCAAAGTCAATGTTTGCGAAAAACGCTATGTTTTCAACACGGATTCAACGCAACGCTATCCGTCTTCCGGCCAGTGCCCACGTCGCAAAATGCCAGCCACATTAGCAACGGCTTTTGTCGATACCCAAACGAAATACAATGAACGGTTCGAAAGTCTGCTGGCCAAAGTGGAAAAGCGCGACCCGCTGCCCATTGCCCCGGTAGATGTCGCTGAAATTCTTCCCGGAGTTACCGTGTTGCCAAAAGTATCCGACCTAAATCCGGTGGCAGGGTCGACGTCTGTTGCCAATTGATCGGCGCACTCAACTGAACATTCTAAAGCCGGTTAAGGCGTTCCGATTGAGGTAGAGTTCACGAAATGTGGGTTGCTCGCCAATCAAGATAGGCTTTTCGGGTTAACACGAAAAACGCTGATACCAGCAGGCTCAGCATTCCAAATATTGACACTAATAAGACCAGCGCTGGCCGTGCCTGCAGATATTCCTGTTTGCCGATGTCGGCGAAAGCAGTTCCATTTTCATATTGTCGAATCTTATGATGCAATCTCAGGATTTCGCTCATTGTGATATCGGCATTCCTGGAATGAGTGGACTCCAAATTTTCGATATCGACTATTGATTGGGTTGATTCTTCGAATATCCGCTTAGAATGTGGACCGATCATACTTTTAAGTGCCACCAGCATTTGTTGGGCTTCAACCCGCGTGACAGTCTTGTCCTCATCACGCAGAACAATTTTGTCTGATTTGATGCTTAAGTCGGCAAATTCTGGATGGTTGCCAAAGTCAATATTCTGCCTGCAGAGTTGAACATTGCGCGTGTTATTGCACATGTATTCGGCCATCTGGGAGTGGTAGTTGACGGTGAACGGGATTTCCAAGCGATAGGTTTGGGGAATTGCAAAGTGCACGAGCACACCCAATACGATACCCAACAGCGTCCATAGAATTATGAGAACTTTGTGGGTCCAGAGTGTATGCAGGACCTCAAACAGACTGATTTCATCGGACCGATAGAATTCATCCGAATGTTGGACGGCGGATTGTTCACTCATTTGGGACAACTTGTGCTGGGGGGTTGGTGTCATAGGCCCAAGTCTAACAAGTCATCACCCGGCGATGAACGGCACAAATATGCGGTATCCGCAACCTCGCAGGGAGCAGATAGGCATCGCGGGTCGCCTGATGAGTCGGCGCGATATCAACCGGACAAATTCGCTACGGTCAGGATATTTTTCCGTGACAGTGCTTGTATTTCAATCCTGTGCCGCACGGGCAGGGTTCGTTGCGCCCAACACGACCCCAGGTTGAAGGGTCTTCAGGATTACGCCCTTCGGCGGCCTGAGCGCGCGATGGTGTGACAATCGCCTGGCCATATTCTTCGCCATCATAGTCCTGAATCTCATCTTCTCCAGTGAGCGGGTCGAGATGACTGGCGTGCATTTCCAGAGGTTCGTACTCTTCTTGCGCGGCTTGTTGAACCAGCTCAACCCGCATCATCTGGGCGGTAACTGCCTGCCGCAGATTGCCCAACAGCGAGTTGAACAATTCAAAACTCTCAGACTTGTATTCGTTTAACGGATCACGCTGGCCATAGCCACGGAAGCCGATAACCGACCGCAGATGCTCGAGATTTTCCAGATGTTCGCGCCACAGATGGTCTAATGTCTGCAGCAGAATGGATTTTTCGACCATCGCATTGACTTCCGGGCCGAAACGCTCGGTGCGCTCTGCTGCTGCCGTGTTGGCAGCTTCCAATATACGTTCCCGTACTCCCTGATCATCAATGCCCTCTTCCTCAGCCCAATCCGCAATTGGCAGTTCAAGGTTCAAATATTGCTGGACGCCTTCCTTGAGCTCTTCGGTCTTCCATTCTTCTGGATAGGCTTTTTCGGGCATTGTTGACGCAACCAGACCATCGACGACCTCTTCACGCATCTCGCCAATGATTTCGGACATGTCTTCGCCCTCCATCATTTCAATGCGCTGATCAAAAATCACCGTACGCTGATCATTCATCACGTCATCGAATTTGAGCAGATTCTTACGAATGTCAAAGTTGCGGGCTTCCACCTTCTGTTGAGCTTTTTCCAGCGCCTTGTTGATCCATGGGTGAACGATGGCTTCGCCTTCCTGCAGACCAAGCTTCTGCAACATGCCGTCCATGCGATCTGAGCCGAATATGCGCATCAAATCGTCCTGTAGTGACAGGAAGAATTTTGAGCGACCGGGGTCACCCTGGCGTCCGGACCGGCCGCGCAGCTGATTATCAATGCGGCGGCTTTCGTGGCGTTCAGTCGCCAGGACATACAAGCCTCCAGCGGCCAGCGCCTGCTGCTTCAGTTTGTCGACTTCTTCGCTGATGGCTGCAGTGATCTTTTCCGCTTCCTTGCCGGATTTTCCCTCAAGTTCAATATCCAGCCGCATGTCGAGATTGCCACCCAGCTGAATATCTGTTCCGCGACCCGCCATGTTGGTGGCGATGGTGACGGCACCGGGGACGCCAGCCTGAGAGATGATGACGGCTTCCTGCTCGTGGTACCGGGCGTTAAGAACTTCATGCTTGATGCCGCCGGCTTTGATGGCTCCGTCCAGTGCTTCGGTTGTGCCTTCCAGATATTCCCGCAGCTCAGGTTCCTTGCCCTGTTTGATACCGTCAACGCGTTGCTGAACCGTATCGCGCATGGCCTTCAGCTTGCTCTTGTCTGACAGCATTGAGGAAAGCAGTTCGGACTTTTCGATCGAAGTCGTACCAACTAGTACAGGTTGGCCGGAGTTTTGCGCAGCAACAATATCCAGCACGACGGCGATATATTTCTCGTCGACAGTGCGATAAACCTCATCGTCTTCATCAGCACGGATAATCGGCATATTGGTTGGCACTTCGATCACGTCGAGCTTGTAGATATCGGCAAATTCAGCCGCCTCAGTCATCGCCGTTCCGGTCATTCCGGCGAGTTTTTCATACATGCGGAAATAGTTCTGGAAGGTAATGGATGCCAGAGTTTGGTTCTCCGGCTGGATGTCCACATTCTCCTTGGCTTCCAGTGCCTGATGCTGGCCATCGGAAAAACGACGTCCAGCCATGGCGCGACCGGTAAACTCATCAATGATGACGACTTCGCCGTTGCGGACCATGTAATCCTTATCCTTGGCAAACAGCTTATGGGCCTTCAATGCGTTGTTGACGTGATGCACAATGCCGACATTTTCCACGTCATAAAGCGAGCCGGACTTCAAGATGCCGGCTTCTTTCAGCATGTTTTCAAGTTTTTCGGTTCCCTCGTCGGTGAAAGAAACCGAGCGTTGTTTTTCGTCGAGTTCGTAATCTTCATCAGCCACCCGGGGGATAAATTTGTCGATGGTTGTGTATTGATCAGATTTATCATCTACCGGGCCGGAAATGATCAAAGGTGTACGCGCCTCATCGACAAGGATTGAATCCACTTCATCAACAATTGCAAAATGATGCCCACGCTGCACCATCTCCTCGATTTCCATCTTCATGTTGTCACGTAGATAATCAAAGCCGAATTCGTTGTTGGTGCCGTAGGTAATATCGCAATTGTAGGCTTCCTGACGTTCGCCATCATCCAGATCGTGGACAATGACCCCGGTTGTCAGGCCCAAAAATCCGTAAATGGCACCCATCCATTCGGCATCACGACTGGCCAGATAGTCATTTGTCGTGACCACGTGGACGCCTTCGCCGGACAGGGCGTTGAGGTAAACCGCCAGAGTTGCCACCAGGGTTTTACCTTCACCGGTACGCATTTCGGCGATTTTTCCTTCATTCAAAATCATGCCGCCAATCAACTGAACATCAAATGGGCGCATGCCAAGTGCCCGTTTTGAAGCCTCGCGGGCCACTGCGAATGCGGAGACAAGCAGATCGTTCATGGCGGTGCCATCTTCGATCATCTGGCGAAATTCGTCAGTTTTTCCAGCTAGTTGCTGATCATCCAGCGCCTCCATCTCGGGTTCGAGCGCGTTAATCGCGTCCACCATGGGCTGGTATTTCTTCACCTGGCGTTCATTTTCCGAACCGAAGAATTTTCGCGCGATACCGCCAAAACTGATCATGAATTTTTTCCCTAAATCTCTCAGATTATCGCCCTTGGGAGCAAGTCGGAGAGAAAATACTATCGATATAAAAAGCGTCTAAAAATGAGTTTATACCCAACTTCAGTGGACGCTGACTTCAGGGACAGATAAGAGGGGTGCCAAGGCTTGTCAACGGACCCAAACACAGTGATTTGACCCTCCAATCGCCAGTTAAAATTCCACACCTGCCATTTATCGTATATTGAAAATCTGATTGTGCTTCGATCTCAACACTTATGGAACATCAAATGACCACCAAAATTTTTCCGAATTCCCGTCTGACAAATGCATCCAGGTCAGCTCAGGCAGCTGTTATTGCCGGTGCTGCTTTTCTGGCCTTTGCCTGTTTGCCATCTGTTGCCGCAGCACAGGACAGCATGGTTCTGGCCAAGGTAGGGGATCGCGAAATAACCGCCGCTGATGTGGATCAGGCGGGTCGCGACATGGCGCAGCAGTTCCAGAATGTTCCTCAGGCTGAACGCCGGGCACGTGTGCTCGATTCACTGATTGATTTCACAACACTTTCAGCGCTCGCCGAACAAGCAGGACTGGACGAGGGTGCAGAACTGAAACGCCGTTTGGTTCTTTTGCGATCACGGGCACTTCACAATGAATATTTCTTGAAGAACATTCAGCCGTCGGTATCCGATGAGATGGTGAAGGCTCGTTTTGATACGGAAATTGCAAAAATGACGCCGGAAAAGCAGGTTAAGGCGCGCCATATTCTCGTTAAGACCGCCGATGAAGCAAACGCAATCATCAAGGAGCTGGAAGGCGGAGCTGATTTTGCCGAACTGGCAAAAACCAAATCCACCGGCCCCAGCGGTCCAAAGGGTGGAGATCTTGGCGTTTTTGGAAAAGGCCAGATGGTTCCGGCATTTGAAGCGGCAGCATTTGCGCTGGAAACCGGTGCATATTCGAAACAACCGGTTCAGACACAGTTTGGATTTCACATCATCAAAGTGGAAGAACAGATTAACAAGCCGCTGCCAACCTTTGAACAATTGCAGGGCCAGATGCGGCAATTGTTGCTGACCGAAGCCTATACCGGCGCCATCAGGTCCGGACGTGATAAGCTCGGCGTGCAATTGATGGACGAAAGCCTGAAACTGCCAGAAAAAAAGTGATGGGATAGCATCGTGAAAGTATCGCCTCTTGCGCCCAAAAATCCGGTATCATTGCCGCCGCTCAACGGCGTCGGCATAGCAACTGCCCAGGCAGGTATTAAATATGCAGGCCGCACCGATCTGTTGCTGATGGTTTTTGACCAGCCAGCAAGCGTGGCGGGGGTGTTTACGAAATCCAAATGTGCCTCGGCTCCAGTGGACTGGTGCCGGGACGCCTTGGCCGCCAGTGCAGCGCCAAAGGCATCTGCGGTCGTTGTCAACGCGGGCAACGCCAACGCGTTTACCGGCGTAAAAGGTCGGCAGGCGACAGAGCTGACTGCCACCGCTGCGGCCCAGGCCTGCGGATGTTCTGCGGGCGATGTCTATCTGGCTTCCACCGGCGTGATTGGAGAGCCGCTGGATGCTGCTGCGTTTTCAGGCCGTCTCGCGGCGATGCAGCAGAATGCCCAACCCGATCAGTGGCAAAAGGCGGCTGAAGCCATCATGACCACCGATACATATGCCAAACTGGCCGGCGCGAGTTTTCAGCTCGACGGTCAGAAATGCAGCATCAACGGTATCGCCAAAGGGTCGGGCATGATTGCCCCGGATATGGCAACCATGTTGTCTTTCGTAGTGACCGATGCCCCGGTTGAGACCGGTCTGTTGCAGACAGTTTTATCTGATTTGGTGGAGGGTAGCTTCAACGCCATCACCGTCGACAGCGACACATCAACAAGTGACACCGTATTGTTGTTTGCTACCGGCTCGGTGCAAGCTGCTGCGCTTGAATCGACGGATGATCCACGACTGGCGCAGTTTGTTGAAGCGCTTCGTTTGGTTCTGCAAGATCTGGCGTTGCAAATTGTGCGTGATGGTGAGGGAGCCACGAAACAAGTCGAAATTACGGTTTCCGGCGCTGAAAGCGATGCGTCTGCCAAACGGATTGCCTTGTCGATCGCCAATTCTCCCCTCGTCAAAACGGCCGTGGCCGGAGAGGACGCCAATTGGGGGCGTGTTGTTATGGCTGTTGGCAAGGCTGGTGAACCTGCTGATCGTGACCGATTGGCAATTTCGTTTGGCGGCATTCAGGTCGCGGTTGCTGGTGAGCGGGATCCTTCCTATGACGAGGAGGCGACAAGTGCCGTTATGCAGGCTGACGAAATTTCAATTGGCGTGGATATTGGTTTGGGAACGGGCCAGGCGACGGTCTGGACTTGTGATCTGACCAAAGAATATGTTGCGATTAACGGTGACTATCGCAGTTGATCTTCCGGATCGATGCGCCATTCGTCGACAGGTTTGCCGCCGCGAAATATATGTGTGACCCCGCGGATCCGAGATTGTACCGAAATGACAGGATCATCGATAACAACTGAATTGCCGGTGGTGCGCCGTCTGGAAGCGGTGAGCTTTCGCTCCTGGCCAGCAACCAACACCATTTTCGACGGGACCTGGGCCATTCGTCTGACCGCAAGCCACCCTTCAAAACGAGTTAATTCGGTTAATCCGCTGGATCGTGGCGATCAGTCGGATCTGGAAAATCGGGTCGCCAGAGCTGCCCATCGCTTTCAAAGTTTCGGGCGCCCACTTGTTTTTCGTCAATCACCGCTGGCGCCACCCCAGCTCGACCATCTCTTTGATGCGGCGGCGTGGCGACGCTTTGATGAAACCCGGGTCATGACATTGGATTTGGAGAAGGCTGATCTTGCAGGAGCCGTCGATCAATTGCCACTGCGCAATATCGGACGATGGATTGATCAATGCGTGGTGATGGCCAGCATTTCAGATACGGTCAAGCCAGGATTATCGGAACTTATTGGTCTGGTTGAAGGTGAAGTTGGATTGTTTTTGCAGGAAGATGGTCATGGCGTTCCGCTAGCAGCCGCCATGGCGGTGCGTTTTGGCGATTTGGTCGGATTGTTCGAGATTGTTTCAAATCCGGATATGCGCCAGCTGGGCCTTGGCAGACGCATCGTTCGAACCGCCTTGCTATGGGCGCGCAATCACGGTGCCCGCCATGCTTGGCTTCAGGTTGTTAGCGACAATCAGGCTGCCAATCGCCTTTATGAAAGTGAAGGCTTTTCAGAAGTCTACCGATATGAGTATAGACAAGCACCAGAAGGATATCAGGCGTAAACCTGTAACCGGTTTTGCAAGGCGACAGTCAACATGTCTCAAAAACTAGTGCTCGTTGTGGCCTGCGCATTGATAGACCCCGATGACCGCATCCTGCTTGCCCAGCGGCCTGCCGGAAAATCTATGGCGGGTCTTTGGGAATTTCCAGGAGGCAAGGTTGAAGCCGGAGAAACGCCTGAAGCGTCGCTTATTCGCGAGCTGAAGGAAGAACTCGACGTTGAGACCAAGATCGCCTGCCTGGCTCCTCTTACTTTTGCCAGCCATGCCTATGAAGATTTTCATCTGCTGATGCCGTTGTATATCTGTCGGCGTTGGTGGGGTACTGCCCGGTCGAATGAAGGCCAAAACTTGAAATGGGTGCGTGCGAAAAATCTGCGGGACTATCCAATGCCTGAGGCCGATCTGCCGTTGATCCCAGCACTACAGGAACTCCTATAGTCTAGTTAACCTTCTCTTTAGCGCTGTTCATTAAGTTTTACCCGTGGATTTAACAATCGGGTGACCATGATGGCGACTTTTGGCAAGCAACGTGAAGCACAACAAAACCAGTTAGAGCTTCTGGTAGGCGGCGGCGCGAGGCGTATGGCTCTTGCATTTGGGATGCTGGGTATTGCGGCCGGCCTGATCCTCACACCTGCACTCAATCGAGGTGCGTTGCAGATTGCCTTTAATCCGGAAGCTGAATTATCGGGGCAAATCGACCGCACCGTGACCGGTTCGGTGGTTCAGGCTTCAGCGACATCCGGGGCTCCGACTGCCCGGTCCACTTTGGCGCAATCAACGGAATTCAATCTGCCCAATGGAACGTCACGCTACATCATTAGACGCAGTGTGATTCAGAAGGATCCTGCGGAACCCTGCTACATTTTCGAAGACGGCACCAGCAAGGGTGGTTGCTAAACCTGAGCGGTTCTAACGTCTGAGCAGGCTATTTTTTCGTAACTACCCAGCTACCCCAACCTGATGCTTTTATAGACGGCCCATCA
>JAALLE010000096.1 GCA_011087605.1 Hyphomicrobiales bacterium | reverse complement strand
TCAAATTGTCGCACCTAATGGCAGCAGAAATAGGGTAGCTGAGTAGTTACCAATTATGTTCATCGGTGATATTTCTTCATGTCTTAAAGATGTTGGGGGGTTGAACCACAAAGGCCACCATCTTTGATGGCGGCCTTTGCAAATATCCTAACAGCTGATGTTTTATTCAGCGGCTATGACGTCGTCTTCCTCGTCATCGACCAGGTGATAACATGGTGCTTTTTCCATGGTGTATTCACCGGTCTCAGGATCGCGACGGGAAACCGTCAATACATGCCAGTTTTCATCGTCCAGCTTCATGGCATCACCACGATAGTAATAACCGGGCCAGCGCGTTTCCTTACGGAACAAGGTATGCTGCGTCACACATTCTGACGTACGATGACGGTGCTTCAGTTCCCAGGCACGCAGCAACTCGTGAAGATCCTTGGCAGCAAGCTTCTCAAGATCTTCTTCCATGACCTTGAGTTTCTTGAGGCAGATGTTCAAAAGTTTTTCGTTGGTCATGTAACCAACGGTCACGCCACCACAATATTCATCCATCAACTTCTGCAGGCGGTCGAGGCCATGTTTTGGATGGTGGTAACTCGGGCTGACCGTTCCGGCGACGATTTCGTTGCGATAGACCTTGTAGCGTTCCAACGGTGCAAAGATTTCTTCCTTGCGACCCTCGATCTGCTTGTCAGATACCACAATGCCATCGGCCTTGCCGTCGTCGATATATTTACAGGCAGCTTTCGCAGCCAGACGACCTTCGGTAAACGAACCCGATGAGAAAGCGTGAGGTGTTCCGCCAACGGCATCGCCCGCACCAAACAGACCTTCGATGGTCATCATGCGGTTATAGCCCCAGAAATATTCTGGTGGAGAAACATCTTCCGGTCCACTGGCCCAGCCACCGCAACCGGTCGCATGGGAGCCCATGACGTAGGGCTCAGATGTGGTCAATTCCGGGTTTTCGTTTTTCGGGTCAACATCGGTCGCGGCCCAAAGAACGGCCTGACCGATGGTCATGCCGAGGAAGTTTTCCCAACCCACTTCTTCCAGATGCGGATCCTGAAATGCCTTCATGGTCACCATGTGAATGGGTCCACGGCCAGCGTTAACTTCGCTGATCATCGCATGGTTGCGAAGACAGGTGGGGATCGGACGGTGGGTTCTGTGCGAAACTTCCGGGTCCAGATATTCCTTGCCAACCATTTTCTGCAGACTTGGGAACCACTTGGATTCATACTCTTCACCCATCCCGTTCTGGGTATAGGTTTTAAGGTGCAGGAAGTAAGCGCCAACCGGTCCGTACCCATCCTTGAAACGGGCCAGAACGATACGGTTTTCCATCTGCGTCATCTTGGCGCCGGCGTTGATCATAAGACCATAGGCAGATCCGGACGACCAGGGAGCGTACCACACGCGTCCTGCGCCTTCACCAACCGAACGCGGTTTGAAGATGTTGGAAGCGCCACCCGCTCCACAGATCACGGTTTTGGATTTAAACACGTGATAATCGCCGGTACGCACGTTGAACCCGACAGCGCCGGCAATGCGGTTTTCCTTGGCATCATCCATCAGCAGGTGGGTAACACAAATGCGGTTATACACTTTGTCTGCTGATTTTTTGGCAGCTTCGGCAACGATCGGCTTGTATGACTCACCGTGAATCATGATCTGCCAGCGTCCTTCACGAAGATATTGTCCGGTATTCGGGTCCTTCATAATAGGCAGGCCCCAGTCTTCGAACTGGTGAACTGTCGAATCAACGTGTCGCGCCATGTCGAACAACAGGTCCTCGCGAACCATGCCCATCAGGTCAATTCGGGCGTAGCGCACGTGATCTTCCGGATTGTTCTCACCCCAGCGGGTGCCCATATAGCAGTTAATGGCATACAACCCCTGTGCGACAGCGCCGGAGCGATCAATGTTTGCTTTTTCAGCAATGACAATCTTTTTGTCCTGGCCCCAAAACCGGGCCTCCCAAGCAGCGCCTGTGCCGCCAAGACCTGCACCAACAACAAGTACGTCGATGTTGTCTTCTACAACCGTATTGTGAGCCATCAGTAATAAACCCCCTTCTTCATCTTCAGCCCATTGGACTCAAGGGTATGAACTTCGCCCTCGTCCATGCGGATATATTTTGGCTCACTGAACAAATGTTGGCTGTCACGTTGTTCGCTTGTGGGAGCTGGAACATCCTTCAACTGCGGAGTACCAGTTCCCCATGGGATGGTCGTGATCGGCGACAGAAAGTTCTTTTCAGTGCCGTCCCGGAACTTGATCCGCCATGAGATGGTGCCCTTTTCCTCTTCTCTGCGTACCCGCACGCTGTGACCAAGTGGTGCAAAGTCGGCATAACCGCGGGCGTCGATCGCATTTTGCGGACAAGCCTTTACGCACGAATAGCATTCCCAGCACATGTCAGGCTCAATGTTATAAGCTCGGCGATGGGTCGGATCGATATGCATGATATCTGATGGACAGATATCGACGCAGTGACCACAGCCGTCGCAGCTCGTCATATATACAAAGGTTGGCATGATTGCTCCCTAACTAATTTTATTATCTTTGGTGTCCGCAACCTAGTAATGACGCGGTTTTTCTCGTTTTATGCCAAGCCCCATATTCAAGGGAGCATCTTTCAACAGCTCCATGGAATGCCGGTCGCGATCCGCAGCACTTGTCCGGTCTGCAGGCTGTGGCAAGTTGGCCATTGAACCATTAGCTACACCAACTTTTTTCTGGAAGGCAGCGGCAGGCTTAAAGAACATATGGGCGAATTTGGACCATGGAACTCCGGCAAACAGGACAACGGTCGCGATCAAATACAATCCCAGGAATATGTTTGACCATACGCCGATGCCACCCAATTGCAGCAACGCCCATATCAGTCCGAAAGTAGCGCTGGCCACCAACGACAGGATGAACAGGTCAGCCCTGACTATCCGGAACGGTGAGCTGCCTTCAGCAGCCACATCGACGCGGATGAAGAACCAGAACCAATAGCCGCCCACGCAAACCATCAGCGCTCCAAGATACCACAGAAATGGCCAGATCGACGGTGTCTCGGCGCCGGTGCTGGCATATCCGAATACCATCGCGATGGTGGCAACCAGGTAGAAGACAAATCCATACATCCCCAACAGATGGGCTATACGCCGATGCGGATTGCAGAATTCAGAAGAAGTGAGCACGTCTGAGGCAACGGTCTTCACCGCCAGCCCGACCTTTTCACCCCCGGTGACTTCGCGATCTCCGTCATCTTTAGCCTTGCGTGCAGCGTTAAAGAAGTATTCAGCACTTCGCTTGTGCAGTACGTCGAATAGAGTGCCCGCAACCACCAGAATGATCATGACGATAACAAATGTCTGCATGATCGCAGGTGCGATGTATGCCGAGATTTCGGCAAACGGATTACTTGTAAACATATTGTGAAATTCTCCCCGGACCAGATGGCCACTAAAAAATTTACTAACTCATTTGACCTTGGTGAGCAATGCGATCACATAGTACTCACTCGCGAAACTCGGCTTGGTACCAATTGATAAGAAATTGTGGCTCCATGTTATGAGTCCAAATAATCGCACATGCGTCCCGATGAGAACACATATCTTATTCTATACCTTGAATATGAAATTGACTATAGCGAAAACACGTTTGTGGACGAAACGACCCACATGTCCAGTTTTTTCATTCAACCCCATTTGCTGCCCGGCGGCCCAGGACGTATTTTATGACCAATCGCGATCCTCACATTGACCTATCAGCATCGATTGGCGACGAGGTTCATCAAACCACTTGCTACATGTGTGCCTGCAGATGCGGTATCAATGTCCACATGAAGAAGGGGGAAGATGGTGTTCCCAAAGTCAGATACATAGAGGGCAACCGCGATCATCCGGTCAATAAGGGTGTGTTGTGTGCCAAGGGTTCGGCTGGAATCATGCAGCATTATTCTCCGGCACGGCTCGAACAACCTTTGCTGAGAACTGGTCCGCGAGGTTCAGGTGAATTTAAGAAAATCTCATGGGAGGAAGCTCTCACCATTGCTACAGATTGGCTTGAGCCGCTGCGCAACGACCCTAAAAAACTTGCCTTCTTCACAGGACGTGACCAATCGCAGTCGCTCACCAACTTTTGGGCACAACAATTTGGCACTCCGAACTATGCAGCCCATGGTGGTTTCTGCTCGGTCAATATGGCCGCAGCCGGGATTTACACCATCGGTGGAGCATTTTGGGAATTCGGGTCACCGGACTGGGAACGTACTAAGCTGTTTTTGATGTTCGGCGTTGCCGAAGATCATGATTCCAATCCGCTCAAGATTGGCATCGGAAAACTAAAAAAGAACGGAGGGAGATTTGTCTCGGTAAATCCCGTTCGCACAGGTTATTCCGCCGTTGCTGACAATTGGCTTGGCATTACACCAGGGACCGACGGACTTCTCGTGCTTGCGCTGATCCATGAATTGTTTCGCACGCGTAAGATTGATATTGATTTCCTTGTTCGGTACTCCAACGCGCCTTGGTTGGTGATCGATAATCCCGGCGCTGCAGACCATGGATTGTTTGCACGTGATCGCAATGGTGTTGAACTCGTCTGGGACAGCAAGAAAAACAAGGCCGTCCCGCACAGTAGTAAGAAAGTTGTGCCAAACCTGACGCAGGAAGTTGTCCTTTCAGGTGGGCAAAAGGCTAAACCGGTACTCCGGTTAATGGCTGATATGTATTGCGACGACGCATTCGCTCCCGAAGCGATTGCTGCAAAAACGGGAATTTCCGCCGAAACGATTAAAGGCCTCGCAGCCGAAATTGCCAGGGTTGCCTTCGAGGAAGAAATCATTATCGAACAACCCTGGACCGATATGAAGGGTGAGCGCCACGAGCATTTTATCGGGCGGCCCGTTTCCATGCACGCAATGCGTGGCATATCTGCGCACTCAAATGGCTTCCAAACCTGTCGGGCACTGCATGTGTTACAGGTTCTGATTGGCTCCGTGGATTGTCCTGGCGGGTTCCGTTCCAAGCCTCCCTATCCTAAGCCAGTCAAGGCCCATCCCAAGCCACATGCAAGACGCCCAAGTGGAGATCCAACGGCTCCATTGAACGGACCCCATCTTGGCTATCCCCTGGGCCCAGAAGACCTCTTGATGGAGAAAGATGGCAAGCCTCTGCGCATCGACAAGGCGTTTTCCTGGGACGCGCCGCTAGCCGCCCATGGCATGATGCACATGGTCATCGCAAATGCCCATGCCGGCGACCCCTACAAGATCGATACACTCTTCATGTACATGGCCAACATGGCGTGGAATTCGTCGATGAACACCAAGGGTGTCATCGAAATGTTGGAAGACAAGGACCCCGAAACCGGCGAATATGTCATCCCCCATATCATTTATTCTGACGCGTATTCGAGCGAAACCGTTGCATACGCAGACCTTATTTTGCCGGATACAACTTATCTGGAACGGCACGATTGTATTTCCTTACTTGATCGACCAATTTCTGAACCCGATGCGGTGAATGACGCCATTCGTTGGCCTGTCGTCGAGCCGGACCGCGATGTGCGCGGTTTTCAGTCGACGCTCATCGATCTTGGTAGCCGCCTGAAACTAAATGGATTTGTCGATAACAAGGGCAAAGCACTGTACAAGGATTACGCTGATTACATCGTCAATCACGAGCGGAGGCCAAACATAGGGCCGCTTGCCGGATTCCGTGGCGAGGATGGCACTGAAGAGGGGCGAGGCGCGTCCAATTCCAATCAACTCGAACGCTACAAGGCTAACGGGTCATTTTGGTCTAAACACATTCCGCTGGAAGCACAGTTTTTTAAGCACGCCAATGCCGCATATCAGGATCTGGCCGTATCGCTGGGTTTTTTCGACGCCCCGCAACCGGTGACATTCCAGCTTTACTGTGAGGAACTGCAGAAGTTCCGACTGGCGGCACAGGGCCATGGAGAACACCAGCCGCCCGAGCATCTTCGCAAGAGTGTTGAAGCCAGTTTCGATCCATTGCCAATTTGGTACGAACCGTTTGAGACAGCGGATCTGGGTGAGCGGATTGCCGAAGAGTTTCCATACCATGCGCTCACGCAACGGCCGATGGCGATGTATCATTCCTGGGGTTCGCAGAATGCCTGGTTGCGGCAAATCCACACCGCGAACCGGCTGTTTGTACCCACCAATATTTGCGATGAAAAAGGGCTCAAGGACCATGACTGGGCCTGGGTCACCTCCTGGCATGGGCGCATCAAAGTGCAGATTATGCGAATGGATGCCGTCAATGGGCAAACGATGTGGACTTGGAATGCCATTGGTAAAAAAGGCGGGGCATGGGGGCTCAGCCCAGATGCACCGGAGGCCAAAAAAGGATTTCTTTTAAACCACCTGATCAGCGAATTGTTGCCTCCAAAAGGTGACGGCCATAGATGGTCGAATTCTGATCCAATTACAGGACAGGCAGCTTGGTATGATTTGCGTGTCAACATTGAAAAGGCTGAAGCTGGTGAACCAATAAGTGAACCCATTTTTGGGACTCAGTCGAAAGTAGGAGTCGGAAGCAAAGATGGCGATCTACGTTACGGCGAGGAATGGAACACATAAGCTGAATGGACTTGTCCCTATTTAATTCCGCATCCGGTTCTCATTGAACTCGCTTTTCGTTCGAATTTGATGGGTGACATTCCTCCTATTGCAGAGTGTCTTCGACGGCTGTTGTAAAATCCATTGATGAATTGGAACAGGGCATCTGTAACTTGCTGACGCGTCTGCCATTTGTTGCGCCGGATGAGTTGCGCTTTGATGGTTTTGAAGAAAGTCTCGACAACAGCGTTACCCTTGATCTTCTGCCGAGGGTTCAGCGCCGTATCGGCCATCTGATACACAAATTGAATTTTCCGGAGCTCTTCCTTGCTTCTTTGATCCAGACTTGGCGAAAGGGTTTCGCCGTCAACAGTCACGTCCCCACGATGTGGGGGCAGTAACCCTGCCATCACCCGTGCGAGTGTGGATTTTCTGCATCCCCTTGCAGGCGTTCATAATCACAGTGTCGGAATTTGAATTGTAATTGAACGATATTTTTGCTCGTCTGACCTTGTTGAGAAAATCGCAGGCAAGGCTGGCAGACAGAGGCAGTTTTGTCCTTTCTGCTTCTTTGAAAAATGTGGTTCCTCAACTCGCTGGCAAAAAATGAACTGCTCATATATCTTACCTATTCTGCGCCGGGCTTTTTGGGGGTACATTTGCAAGATCAGTGGGAAGCGGGCAAGCAAGACAATGCTGTTGCAGAATTGGCCATTGCCCGAGCACGGGAGGCCGCTACACGCGAGATACTTGAAGTCATCAGCCGTTCGCGGGGCGATGAGAAACCGGTTTTCGACGCAATACTCAATCGGGCCGAACAACTTTGCACAGCGCCATTCAGTTTTCTCGCAATGGTCACTGATGACGCTTCGCATGTCGAGATTGTGGCGGAGGGAGCTGAGCCGTTCGAACCGTTTCGACCGGGTTGGCAATGGCCCATCAACAGTCCTCTTCTGGTAGCAAGATCTGTTCGGGAGAAGGCTGTTCTGCAGATCGAAGACACGACGCTGGATCCGTTATTCGACCAGGGAAATAAAGATCGGGTTACGGTGGTAAAAGCCGGAGTTCGCACCGTTCTTACCGCACCACTTGTTGCTGGTGGAGTTGGGATCGGCTCGATCAATTTGTTTCGGAGTGATCAGCAGCCATTCACCGCAGACGAGATCGCACTGGTCCAGACATTTGCTGAACAGGCTGTCATCGCCATCGAGAATGTGCGGCAGTTTCGTGAGGTGCAGGCCCAGCTTCAACGCGAGCAGGCCTCCGGTGAAATCCTGCAGCTGATCAGTCAGAGCCGCGAAGACGATACCCCCGTATTCAATACTATTTTGAAGAATGCCGCACGCTTGTGTGGCGCCACGCGTGCACGCCTGATGCTGGCCGATCCGGAAAATACCAAGTTGCACATAGCGAGTTCCTGGGGCGAGGAAAACCCCACAATGCCTGCTGGCACAGTCATCGACTTGGTGCCCGAAATGATCCCTGTGCGTTCGTTCCTGAATAAGGAAATTTTGAATGTAGCTGATGCCCGCGAAACGGAGGGTTACAAAAAAGGCATTCCGTTGATCGTCAGTAATATCGATTCGACTAGTTCTCGCTCGGTTCTGTCGGTTCCGCTGGTCAAAGATGACAAAGCCATCGGGTGCATCGTCCTAACCGACAAAAACGTTGCTGCTTATGATGACGGGGATGTTTCGTTGGTGCAGACATTTGCTGCGCAAGCTATCATCGCAATAGAAAATGTTCGCCAATTCCGCGAAGTTCAGGAACGTACTGCAGAAGTCAGCGAAGCCTTGGAACAGCAGACCGCGACGGCTGATGTTTTGAACGTCATTAGCCAAAGCCGCGACGATGAACAGCCGGTGTTTGACCGGATCGTGACGCTCAGCAAAGATTTGTGCGACGCGATCTTTGTGGGGCTGGTCCTGGGGCGTGAAGGTGATGCGCTCCAGAAGCTTGTTGCAACAATCGGCTTTGGCGAGTCGTTCGAGAACCTGTGGCGCGACGAGCTGTTCACGATGGACCCGGAAGACTCAGTCACCGCCAGCGCAATTGTAAGCGGCCAAACCAAGCCTATCGCAGATCTCAAGGCCACTCGTCGCAGTACGGAGGGAGATCCAAGATACGATGTAATCATCAACGAAGTCGGTGCTCGCAGTGGGCTTTTCGTACCGTTGATCCTGAACGGAGAAGGCATAGGCTGCATAATACTCGCACGCGACAAAGTTTTGCCGTTCGACGCTGATCATATCGCCTTGATGGAGACCTTCGCGGCACAGGCGGTCATTGCCATCGATAGCGTCAGCCAGTTCCGCGCAGTGCAGCAACGCACCGCCGAAATCACAAAGGCGTTGGAATACCAGACTGCCACGTCAGATGTGCTGTCGGTCATTTCCCGCTCACCCGATGAGCTGAATCCTGTTCTGGAAGAAATCCTCAAAGTCGCTACCCGAATTTGCCAGCCGAAATACACAGCGCTTGCTTTGTTGAACCCCGAGGACAATCTCTATCATGTTCAGACGATGCAGGAGTTTGACGACGAATTCCTGCAGTTTATGAGAGAAAACCCCGTGCCAGCCGGACCCGGCAGCGGCATTGGTGAAACTGCTGCGCGCGGCAAAACTGTCTATTTTGAAGACACCGAAGCCGACGACTACGTTTGGAAAGAGGCGGCCAGGGTCGGTAAATACCGGTCCTTGCTGGGCGTGCCGCTGATCCAGGACGGAAAAGTGGTCGGCGTGCTCGTGCTGTGCCATGACAAGGCCGCGGCATTTGATCCAAAGCAGATTACGCTTTTGGAAACCTTCGCCTCGCAGGCCGTGATTGCAATAAACAATGCGACGCTATTCAGCGAGGTGCAGGCGCGTACAGCGGAAGTCACCGAAGCGTTGGAGCAACAAAAGGCGTCTTCCGAGATTCTGAGCGTCATCGGCCAATCAGTTGAAAACACGCAGCCCGTTTTCGATATGATTCTTCAAAGCTGCAAAACCCTGTTCGGTGGCGAAGAACTGGACGTGCTTTTGGTGGATGATGACGGGCTTTTGCAGGTAGAAGCCTATTTGGGTGACTATATGGAGGATCTCCTTAAGACATTCCCCGCACCCTGGGAGATTACTCCGGCGGGTGAGGCCATTCGGTCTCTCCGTGTTGCCAACTTCGCGGATGTTCAAAACAATCCTGATACGCCACCTGTTCTAAGACGAATGGGAAAAGTTGCTGGATATCATTCCATAGCCTTTGCCCCGATGATCAGGAATGGCAAGGGTATCGGTGTTGTCGGTGTCGCCCGGTCGAAAAAGCCATTCACCGACAAGGAATTGGGGATCATGCAGGGGTTCGCAGATCAGGCTGTGATCGCTATCCAAAATGCGCGTCTTTTCAAAGAGACGAAGGAATCGTTAGAGCAGCAGACCGCAACTGCCGAGGTTCTTAAGGTTATCAGTCAGTCGGCATTCGATCTGCAGCCCGTATTCGAAACACTGGCCGAGAGTGCGGTTAGGCTTTGCGAAGCTGAAAGAGCAGTAATTTTCCGATTCGACGGCGAGGTTCTCCGCATTGCGGCGACGCACAATGTCGGCCCTGATCTCAGGGAATTTATCGATCAAAACCCGATCGCCCCGGGGCGGGACAGCATCTCATCGCGCGCTGCCCTTGAGCGGCGAACGGTACACATTCCTGATGTTCAGGCGGATCCCGAATACAACTATGCGGTGCGGGATGCAAAACCGATCCGGACGATACTCGCGGTACCCATGCTCAACGGGGACGAACTGGTCGGCACTATCACGATTTACAAACTTGAGGCCAAGCCGTTCTCGAAGAAGCAGATATCGCTCGTTGAAACATTTTCCGACCAGGCTGTAATCGCGATCCAAAACGCACAGATGTTTAGAGAAACAAACGAAGCGCTGGAAAGTCAGACGGCAACATCAGAAGTTTTGGAAGTAATCTCCAACTCCGTCGAAGACGCAAAACCCGTGTTCGAGAAAATCCTCGACAGCGGCCAACGGTTGATTCCGTGCTCCAACTTATGCGTGTTTACGATCGAGCGGGATGAATTGGCGCACCTTGGTGCTGTTAGAGGTCAATCCGGTAAGTACTTGGCTGAAAATTATACGCCACTACCGGTTGAGAAAACCTTGGTTTATCCGGTAGTGGAAAGTGGCGAGCCGATCCATTGCATGAATGCACTTGAGTCCAAATCCGAACACCCCGTGCTGTATCAACTAGCCAAACGTGGTGGCAATTTTTCTTGCATAATCGCGCCAATGGTTTGGAAGGGTAGCATTGTTGGGGCCTTGTTCATTGCGCGCATGTTCGACAACGATTCAGCGGCGCCGTTCGTTGATCGCGAAATGAACATTCTGGAGGCCTTTGCTGATCAGGCCGTGATCGCAATCCAGAACGCGCGACTGTTCGATGAAGCGCAGAGCTCTCTGGCACGGCAGACGGCCAGCGCAGATATATTGCGTGTCATTAGCCAATCGCCAACCGACACAATGCCGGTATTTCATGAAATTGCGACAGCGGGTAATCGCCTGATTGGATGTGATCGCAGCGTGATTATATTGCGCGATGGTGATCAGTTTCGAATTGCAGCTGGAGCACAGCGGGGGGATCCGATTGAGGATCTCAACGCGAACCCCGTAACCCTTGATCCCACGTTAAACTACCCCTCTCAGGTCATGACGAGCGGCAAAGTTGTCCATATTCCTGACACGAGCCTGGGAGAGCATCTGCCCCAGGATGCAGAAACTTTTGCCAAGTTTGGGATCAAATCGATTCTGTTCTTGCCACTGCTTCGGGAAGCGAATTGCATCGGGGTAATCACGTTCACTCGAAACGAGAAAACGGGCGCTTTCAGCGAAGAAGACATCAAATTGGCTCATAGTTTCTGTGATCAGGCCGTGATCGCCATCGAAAATGTACGCCTGTTCAATGAAACGCAAACATCGCTAGCGCGTCAAACCGCGATGACAGGAGTGCTACGCGTTATCAGCGAGTCGCCAACCGATGTCACTCCGGTGTTCGAAGAAATCGTGTCGTCCGGGATATCGCTGATCGAATGCGACCTAGCGATTGCCGTGCGCACCGACGGCACTGATGCGTGGCAGGCCGCTGTGGCCACACCCGAGGGGCTGGATGTCGATTTTACAACCAAAAAATTCAAGTTGAACGAAACTGACAACATCCCATCAAAATCTATGCTCACGGGTGAGACTATTCATATTGAAGACTGGGGCAAAGCAGAGTTCTCTGATTTCGACGCGACCGTGCGTGATAAACATGGCTTTCAGTCTTCGCTGATCATCCCGATGATGCGGGGCGATACCTGCCTTGGGTCTTTCAGCTTTATGCGAAAGACCAAGAGGACCTTTTCCGAAGACGAATTAGGCATGGCAAAATCTTTTGCAGATCAAGCCGTGATCGCGCTGGAAAACGTGCGCCTGTTTCAGGAGGCGCAGGATGCGCGTGCAGCCGCTGAGGCCGCCAATGAGGCAAAGAGTTCGTTCCTGGCGACCATGAGCCACGAAATCCGTACGCCCATGAATGCTTTCATCGGCATGAGCGGGCTGCTCATGGATACGACGCTTGATACAGAGCAACGCGACTATGCCAACACGATCCACGACAGTGGTGATGCGCTGCTTGGTATCATCAATGATATTCTCGACTTTTCTAAGATCGAAGCTGGACAAATGGACCTTGAACTTCGGCCGGTGGATTTGCGTGAAGCTATTGAATCTGCGCTGGATCTGGTGGCTTCCCGCGCGGCGGAAAAGAACCTCGACTTAGCTTACATACTGGATGACAACGTTCCGATTGCAATCTCCACAGATCTGACCCGCCTGCGTCAGATATTACTCAACCTGCTGTCCAATGCGGTGAAGTTCACCGAAGTGGGTGAGGTTGTGCTCGCTATCTCCGCGACCACGCTCAAAGGCAATCAGCGTGAACTGGCATTTGAGGTTCGTGATACGGGCATCGGTTTGACGGCAAAGGGCATGAAAAGGCTGTTCCAGTCATTCAGTCAAGCCGACTCTTCAACAACCCGAAAATACGGCGGAACGGGCCTTGGCCTTGCGATCTCGAAACGGTTGGCCGAACTGATGGGCGGCACCATGTGGGCGACGAGCGGTGGCACCGGAAAGGGTTCTACTTTCCATTTCACCTTGAGCACCGAAGAAGCGGATTTGCCTTCGAAACCGGTCCGTAATTTGATCGGCATGCAAACCGAACTTGAAGGCAAACGTCTGTTAGTGGTTGATGATAACGAAACCAATCGACGTATTTTGGCGCTTCAAACCGGTAAATGGGGTGCCAGGACCCGTGACACCGGTTCACCTACTGAAGCGTTGGAATGGCTGAAGGATGGTGAGACATATGATCTGGCAATACTCGATATGCATATGCCGGAAATGGATGGGCTGGAACTGGCTCGAAGAATCCAAAAATCCAATGCAGACTTGCCTCTGATCCTGTTTAGTTCGCTCGGGATGCGGGAAGCTGAAATCCAGACCGGCCTGTTCAAGGCTTTCCTTGCGAAGCCCTTGCGGCAATCTCAGCTATTCGACACGCTGGCCACGCTATTTGCACCCGAAACTTTGAAAAAAGTATCAAGTGAGCCAGCTGGAAAGCCAAAACTCGACCCGGAGATGGCCAATAAACATCCGTTGCGCATTTTGCTGGCGGAAGACAATTTGGTGAACCAGAAACTGGCCCTGCGGCTGTTAGAACAAATGGGATATAGCGCAGATGTTGCGAATAACGGTCTCGAGGCTGTCGAAAGCGTTGAGCGGAAAGCCTATGATGTTGTCCTGATGGACGTGCAGATGCCTGAGATGGATGGTCTTGATGCAACACGCAGTATAGTCGGGACACACGGCAAGGACGACCGCCCCAAAATCGTTGCTATGACCGCCAACGCGATGCAGGGTGACCGTGAAATGTGTCTTGATGCGGGAATGGATGATTACATGACAAAACCGATCCGTGTCGACAGATTGGTTGAAGTCCTGACGAATGTTTCAAAGCGCGAAAGAACATAACAATGAGTGACGACACGATTGATCTTTCTGTTTTCACAGAACTTCAGGATGCGGCGGGGGCCGATTTTATTGAAGAACTCGTATCCACATTTCTCGAGGAAACTCCTGGCATACTGTCGGAACTCAAAACCGCTGCCCAATCCAACGACCAGGATCAATTTCGGCGGGCTGCTCATTCGATAAAATCGAACGCCAGCACGTTTGGAGCTGTTCAATTGGCAGAATTGGCTCGCGAGATGGAACTTGGCGGCCTGCGTGAAGAAATGGATACCAATGAGACACAGATCGCAGCATTGGATGTGGCGTTCCAGAGCGCAGCATCAGCATTGAAATCCATCATAAATGGCTGAACCATCTGCCCAACTTCTGATTGTTGATGACAACAAGGTCAACCGGCTGTTGCTGTCCCGGAATGTCGAACTTTTAGGTTATCAAGCCTCTGTCGCCGAAAATGGCAGGATCGCCATGGAACGGCTGGTCGAAGAGGCATTCGACCTTCTGTTGCTCGATATCGAAATGCCGGAAATGGATGGGTTTGAGGTGCTGGAAGCCATCAAGCTGGTTCCTGCTCTTCGCGATTTACCCGTTATCGTGACCTCGTCGGTGGAAGGGATCGACAACATTGTACGATGCATTGAACTGGGCGCTGATGACTATTTGCCCAAGCCGGTGAACCCAGTTCTGTTGAAAGCCAGGCTGTCTTCCAGTCTGGAGAAAAAACGACTTCGTGACGAGCAGAAGATGCTATTGCGACGTTTTGTAACCAGTGAAGTTGTAGAAGATTTGCAGGAATCTGGCTTTGCTTTGGGAGGAAGTAGGGTTCGCGTTTCGGTGTTGTTCTGTGACATTCGAGGATTTACACCCCTTTCAGAAAGCCAGCCCCCGGAAGAAACAATCGAGCTGCTCAACGCTTATTATTCGCTGATGTTCGAGGCAATTGAGCGCCATGGGGGCATTGTAACCATGATGATTGGGGACGGTCTTATGGTTCTGTTTGGCGCACCGCAACCGCTGGACGACACTGCCGGAAGCGCCGTGGCTGCAGCACGAGATATGCTCGACTTGATGGCCAAATTTAATGTTAACCGGGTGGCGATAGCTAAGCCTGAAATCAATGTCGGGATTGGCATTGCAACTGGCGACGTCATTGCCGGATATGCTGGAACACAGGATCGAGCGACCTATACTTGCATAGGTGACAAAGTGAACCTCGCAGCACGTTTGGAAGCTCACACAAAAGTCGCCAATTGCACGATCCTTATTGACGAGGCGACAAGGGATGCCCTGGCAGATATTGGTAATATTGAAACCATCGGCGATGTTCCTCTTAAGGGAATATCAGAACCAGTGATGGTTTTTTCCGTTCTGCAGATTTGAACGCAATTGTTACCTGCAGTCACAAAAATCGTTAATCGACGGTTCTATGGCAATATCCCAATCATTCGCAGATTTGTTTGATGACGTGAACTGGATGGTTAACTGAAGGCCTCAAGGTGAACTTTCCGCGCCGTGACAGTTGACCATATCCAGTTGAAGTCTGCTCTCGGCCTATTCCGTTGAAAAACTCATCTGAGAAACGACGGTTTCGTTGATTTGAT
>JAALLE010000095.1 GCA_011087605.1 Hyphomicrobiales bacterium | reverse complement strand
GAATCAAATTGTCGCACCTAATGGCAGCAGAAATAGGGTAGCTGAGTAGTTACGAGATTTTGCCGGGCGCCAGTCGCAACATCGCGCCAAGCGGCTTCAAAGAATTGATTTTTTCCAACATAGGTGCGAATGGCTTGCCGAATTTGGCCAGGCGAGTCGCTGCTGCAAATCGATTGCGATATGGCAATATCAGAGTCAACAAATTTCGGATCAGAGTGTTGAGAAACGGCCGCCTATAGGTCCTTTCGATATGGCTGCGCGCATGATCAACCAAATGCATGTAGTGTACGCCAGATGGACAGGTAGACATACAAGACAAACAGGACAAGCAACGGTCAATATGCTTGGTCACCTTGGCATCAGCCGGACGGTCATTTTCCAGCATGTCTTTGATCAGGTAGATGCGTCCCCTGGGCGAATCCAGCTCATTGCCCAATGTAACATAGGTCGGACAGGTCGCCGTGCAGAAGCCGCAATGCACGCAATTTCTAAGAATAGCATCAGCATCGGCAATATTGGGATCAGCGAGTTGCGCCAGAGTAAAGTTGGTTTGCATGTCAGTTTCCCATACGCCCGGGATTTAGAATGCTGAACGGGTCAAAATTCTCCCTGTACCGCCTGCTTAATGCCGCAAGAGCGGCTGCCTGGGGTTCAAACACAGAGACATTATTACGAATCGCCGTTGATGCACGAACCAAGGTGGCATGCCCTCCCCCATTTGAGCGCACAGCAGCCCTAATCAAGTCGGATTTTGAATTTTCTGCATCTTCAATCTGCATCCAGATCAATCCGCCTTGCCAGTCGTAGAAGTGTTCTACGGACGTGGTATTCGAGATTGCAGCAGCTATCTTGTAACCTTCGCTAGGCACGCAGGATATGCGCCAGACACAACGGTCCTGACAGCTAGAAAATGGTGTGCAGTTCCGTACCTGCTGCCATTTGTCGCCAGATGTGGTATTGTCGAGCTTCTGCTGACGATCAAATTCCCCAAGTAGCTTAGCCAGATTGCCGATACGATATTCAACCGACGGAGCAAAGCCCTCCAGCCGAAGCAATGTCATGGAACTGGTTCCACCAATTCCTGCCGGAAGATGGGCCGCACCCGATATTTCTGCATTTGATCCCATAGCAACCGACATGGCGTGACTTGCTTGCTGGTCTGACAGACCATTGAGCACGAGCGTCTGCTCGGTTTCCGACTTGGGCAACACCTTGATGATAACATCCGTGAGAACGGCGAGCGTGCCATAGGCGCCGGTTACCCCCTTTGACAGATCGTAGCCGGTCACATTCTTCACAACGCGCCCGCCAGATTTGAACATTTCTCCGCGACCAGAAATTGCCGTCACTCCCAATATGTGGTCGCGCGCCGATCCCACCTTTAATCGACGTGGCCCGCAAAAATTGGTGCTGATCAGCCCACCCAAAGTTCCCTGTCCGGAAGATATGCCAAGCAAAGGACCAAAATCCATTGGTTCAAACTGCATTTCCTGGCTGTGCTCATCCAGCAAATCCACAATTTCCGAAATCGGTGTTCCCGCTTTTGCTGAAAGGACAAGTTCCTCGGGCTCGAACAGAGTTACACCGCTGAGACCTGACATGTTCAACGTATGGACGGTTTGCATGGTGTGGCCAAGTGAACGTTTGCTGCCCTGGCCGATAATTTCGAGGGGAAGTTTCTCACCCGCCGCCCAGGCGACCGCATTCAAGACATCCTCAGTGGTCTTGGGGTGCAGATCGGCGCCGGTTGCATTGTCTGGTTTAGCCATCAAAATCTCGGCAAATCCGGGAAGGGCAAATTGCCTTTATGCACATGCATTCGGCCCAATTCTGCGCAACGATGGAGTTGTGGGAATACTTTTCCTGGATTGAGCAACTGGTCAGCATCGAAGGCACATTTCACCCTTTGCTGTTGTTTCAGATCGTCTTCAGTAAACATTTCCGGCATCAGATCACGCTTTTCCACACCAACACCGTGTTCACCGGTCAAAACACCACCAACCTCGACGCAGAGTTTGAGAATTTCTGCACCAAATTTTTCGGTCTTCTCCAATTCTCCGGGAATATTGGCATCGTATAGAATAAGCGGATGCAGGTTGCCGTCTCCGGCGTGAAATACATTCGCCACCCTCAAATCATACTGCTCGGACAATTCCCTCATACGCGCCAGAACTGTCGGCAATTCTTTGCGTGGGATCGTCCCGTCCATACAATAATAATCTGGCGAAATGCGACCGACAGCCGGAAATGCGGCCTTGCGACCAGCCCAGAACGAATTTCGCTCCTCTTCACTGTTTGATATCCGCAATGTTGAAGATTTGTTTTTGCGAGCGATCTCTTCCACCCGCCCGATTAAATAATCCACTTCCGCTTCCGGGCCATCCAATTCGACAATTAACAATGCTTCGACGTCCAGTGGATAGCCCGCATGGACAAAATCTTCCGCAGCTTGAATGGCAAGACTGTCCATCATTTCCATGCCGCCGGGGATGATCCCGTCTGAAATAATGTCGGCTACACATTGTCCGCCATCTTCTGACGTTGGGAAGCCAACGAGCAATGCTCTCGCGGTTTCCGGTTTTTGCAATATGCGCACGGTGACCTCCGTCACCACTCCCAATAATCCTTCCGATCCGGTAATCACACCCAGCAAGTCGTAGCCTTCGGCTTCCAGGTGTTTGCCGCCCAACCGAATGATCTCCCCTTCAATCGTCACCATTTCAACACCCAGAACATTGTTGGCTGTCAAACCATATTTCAGGCAATGAACGCCGCCGGAATTTTCGGCAACATTGCCACCTATCGAACAGGCAATCTGGGAAGAAGGATCGGGGGCATAATAAAAACCCTGGGATGCAACTGCATGAGTAATGCCCAAATTGGTAACGCCCGGCTGAACGATCACGCATCGGTTGGGATAATCGATTTCCAACACCCGGTTGAATCTGGACATAACAAGAAGAACCGCATCCTCCAGCGGCAAGGCACCGCCTGACAGGCTGGTTCCGGACCCACGCGGCACCACCTTGATTCCCTGCTGATGACAATAGCGTAGAACCTGCGCTACCTGATCTACGGTTTCGGGCAGAACTACAATAAAGGGCAAAGCCTTGTATGCCGTAAGTCCATCGGATTCAAAAACCCGCATTTCATTTTCGTCGCTTACAACACCCTCTCCGGGCACAATTCGTCCCAGAGCTGAGATAATCTCCAAACGGCGATTGAGGACCTTCTGATCCAGTTCGGGCATAATCAAGCCAGACATGACACCTCTCCAAAAAGTGGTAAAAAATCTTTACCACTTTTGTATTTAAGCGTAAAGCTTGCCGTTCACTACCCATGGCAATAAGACACGCTCGCTAATCGAGGAGCACCCGCGGCAACCACAAAGCCAATTCTGGAAAAGCCAAAACAAGCCCCAAGCCGGTCAATTGAAGCATTACGAAGGGAATAATCCCCCGGTAAATCGCTTGAATTTTGATCTCCGGCGGGGCCACTGCCTTCAGATAGAAAAGTGCAAAGCCAAATGGAGGCGTCAAAAAGCTTGTTTGCAGATTGACCGCCAACAGGATTGCAAACCAGTAAACGATTTCAATCCGATCCACGTGGGACCCAAAGTCCAGCAATTCGATGATCGGTGAGAACACCGGAAGAACGATCAACGTGATTTCAATCCAGTCAAAGAAAAACCCAAGGAAAAACACAATGCCCAAGATCAGGAACAACAGACCCCATGAACCCAGCCCCATGGATTCAACCAGATGAATTACCAATTCTTCTCCACCAATGGCGCGGAACACGAATGAAAACAGGGTCGCACCAATAAAGATGCCGAAGATCATCGCATTGGTCAGCGCGGTTCTGTAGGTCACGTCCTTTAAAGTCGACCAAAAGAACGTCCACGGTCCTACATCGCCAGACCTGTCATCAGCGCCAACATCACCTTCGACCGAAAAATCGATATCATCGAAACGATGTGGGTCATTTCCCGCAGACTTGTCTTGAATAGCTTTGGCAAAACCGACGACCATGACGATCAGACCGACGATGAGGGCTGACATTCCGGTGGCAAAAGGCCAAAGACCCGCCTGACCAGCAATTGCAAACAGAGCAGCAAATATCGCCAGCGCTGAAATGCCTGCATAAAATGGTGCGATCCAGACAATCCCGATGACTGGCACCAGAACCAGGTTCAACAATCCCAAAAGGATCGCACCGGCGGCGCCTACACCAGCGGCCTCTGTCGGCGTAGCATAGCCCGCCAAGATTGAACCCAATACCAGCCCGATCAAAATAATCGGTGGAACAAATGAACGCAGCACCATCATCCAAATACCGGCACTACTTTGCGGCCCGACATTTGCTGGCAGCGGCGGCGCCATTGATGGCGTCAGCTTGGTGCGAAAGATGATATATATTACATAAAGGCCAGACAGCATAAATCCTGGAATAACCGCTGCCACGAATAAATTACCAACAGATCGCGACAGCAGGTCAGCCATGATGACCAACATGATTGACGGGGGAATGAGAATGCCCAAAGTCCCTGATGCTGCGATCGTGCCAGATGCCAATGACGGGGAATAATTGCGCGCCATCATAACCGGCAAAGCCAATAGCGACATCATAACGACAGACGCGCCAATAATACCGGTGGTTGCTGCCAAAATGGTTCCCATCAGCGTCACGGCCAAAGCCAGACCGCCAGGAACCCTTCGCAACAATACCTGCAGACAATTGAGCAAATCTCGAGCAATCCCCGATCGCTCCAGCATGGTTCCCATGAAAATAAACATCGGAATTGCAGTTAGAATCAGACTAACCGATATGTTCCCGTAGATGCGTGAGGGAATCGCTCCAAATTGCCCCCAGTCAAACAGGAAATCGTCAACCTGGATGGTGATAAGCGCGAATATCAGCCCAATTCCACCAAGCACGAATGCGACGGGGTAGCCGGAGAACAGAAATATCGCCAGCCCGGCAAACATCAACAAGGGCATCGCTTCAGCGAGGGCTTCCATTTAGTGCTCCCCCCCAACGGTCTCTGCGACCATGTCATCAGGCAATTGACCCATTAGACCGGCCAGCGATTTCAGGATAACTGCAATCGCAGCAAGTCCCAGCAGTAAAAACATTATCGGCATCAAGGACTTGAGAACCCAGATATGGCTTAGTCCGATTGTCGAATTGGAAACTTCATTTTCCAAATAGGAGACATAGGCGTATTTTGCACAATAGTTGATACCAATGGCTGAATAGGGCAGCAGAAAAAACAGCCCTCCGAGAATCTCGATTATGTATTGAGTCCGCAAACTGAGCCGCTCCCTGAGCAGATCAATGCGCACATGCGCTTGGCGCAGATAGGCCCAACCCAGCGTCAATGAAAATAACAATGTGTGCAGCCAGTATTCTGTTTCCTGCACCTGAGTTGAGTTGAACCCGAAGACCTGCTCCTTGTTGACACCGAGTTTTCGGGTCACGACGTCGAAACACACCACCAGAACAAGCACGACACCAAGCCATGCACCAATTTTGGCAAGAGTTGTAAGCAAACGGTCTATGTAAACCGCAATATTGGCCAATGGCGACACGTCAGGTCCCCCGGAATGTCAAAAACGAATAGTAATTAGACCAACAGTGGGCGCTGTTGGACGGCAATCGCGCAAGAAAAGACGGGATGGAAACTATGTCTCCATCCCGTCCAATTGCATCTTATTTGAGATACCCGAGGTCTTTCCAAACCGCATATTCCGCGCGGAAGGCTTTCAGATTTTCCCAGGTTTCTTTGAAGGAAGCATCACCCGCGGCGATCTCTTCGGCCAAACCTTCCCATGTCGTACGCAATTTGGCCAGATCGGCATCTGACCATTTGTGAACCGTCACACCTTTGCTTTTTAGTTCAGCGAGAGCCTTGCCCTGAATCGCTTCCCCTTCAGCCATGCCAATTGTGTAGTTCGCCTTACAGGCGACTTCCAACTGAGCCTGTTGCTGCTCATTCATGCCATCCCATTTGGCTTTGTTGATGATCAATTCAAAGGTTGTTGCCTGCTGATGCCAGCCAGGGAAATAGTAGTTCTTTGCAATTTGATAGAACCCAAGATTCAAATCGATCGCTGGCATTGAGAACTCGGTTGCGTCAATTGTGCCACGTTCCAGCGCTGGATAGATATCCGCAGCGGCCAGCAACTGTGTATCAACTCCAAGCTTCTGCATCACTTTTGCGCCGAGGCCGAAGAAACGCATCTTCTTGCCCTTCAGGTCATCAATCGAATTGAGTGGCTCGCGGAACCAGCCGGACGCTTCTGGAGCAATGACGCCGCAGATCAAAGCATGCATTCCATTGCGCTCATAGATTTTCTGGTACATTTCTTCGCCACCGCCGTTAAACAGCCAGGCAGCGTATTCACCGGCAGCAGGTCCAAAAGGTACCGCTGAGAAAAGCGCCAATGCAGGCTCTTTGCCCTGCCAGTAACCGGATGTCGACCAGCCGGCATCAACCGCCCCGGACTTCACTGCATCAAACAGCTCCAGTGCAGGAACCAGCGCACCCGGCTCAAAGTATTTCAGCTGAATGTCGCCACCAGAAATTGCAGCCACATTGACTTCAAGAGCCTTCCCCAAAGTTCCCAGCTGGGTCAGCTTTGATGGAAAAGTTGCGCCCATTTTTAGTCGAACTTTTTCGGCCGATGCAGCTCCTGCGACCAGCGACATTGCCGCTGTTGCAAGGATTGTGGATTTCAAGATGCGTTTCATATTTAAACTTCCTCCCATGGAGTTCGTGATCTCATTGTTGAGACTATTGACGATCAACGATTTCCTCCCGTCAATCTTTTCCCAACGGTTGATTAACGATTGGGAATGAGAACCTAACCGGATGGCTAGCCACAGCGCAAGCGGCGCAAAACATTTGTCTTCCCAATCGGCAACAACTATCGTCTGTTGACCCAAAGCAATTCGATCTGCTCCGAAGTAAAGTGGACAACATTCTTGACCACTTACTACAATGAAGGATACGCTGCAACATAGCCAAAAGTGGGATATTGAAACTCATTGAAACGCACAAATGATCTACTCACAAATTGAACATGACAAGACCTCCCGCGAAATAGAGCGCCAGATTGAATCCCTTATTCTTGAGGGTGTGTTGAGATCCGGCGACAAACTACCTGGCGAACGGGAATTGTCGAAATCGTTCAACGTATCACGCCCCATTGTTCGAGAAGCGCTGTCAGCTTTGGAACAAAGGCAATTGCTGATCGCCAAACATGGGGGTGGCACCTACGTTGCAGATGTTATCGGCACTGTCTTTGCTGCACCGGTGGTGACGCTGATCGGATCCAATCGCAAGGCCAAATCGGACTATCTTGAGTATCGACGCGAAGTTGAGGGAATCACGGCGGCCATGGCTGCACAACGAGCAACAGCGGCGGACAAAGTGTTGCTTGAGCGCATCATGGATGAGATGCACGAAGCACATAAGATAAATGATCCCCAGTTGGAAGCCAGGATTGACGTAGAATTTCATAGTACCATCGGTGAATGCGCTCATAACATCATTTTGTTGCACACGCTGCGGTCCTGTTATCGACTGCTTTCTGATGATGTTTTTTACAATCGGGAAAAAATTTACGGTGGATCCGGCGCCCGCGACAAACTTCTTGAACAGCACACGGCCATTTTTGATTGCGTGATGCGGGCCAAGCCGGACGCCGCCTGCGCCGCTGCTCAGGATCACATTCGCTATGTTGAAACTGCCACTCGCGAAGTCGAACAAAAGGTTGACTGGAGTACAATAAGTGAATTGAGACTGGCGCAGCGTAATGACGCGAAAAAACCAAGGGTCGCGCGCGGCAAATCTACCAATCAAAAAGAGACATGAGACAGCCCAATACGCCTGCCCCAAATGGAGTAATTCTGTGAACCAACCTAAAGTCGGTCTGTTTGTAACCTGTCTGGTCGATTTATTTCGCCCCAATGTGGGATTCTCAGCAGTTGATCTGCTGGAACACGCGGGGTGCGAAGTTTTCGTCCCGCCTGCTCAAACCTGTTGTGGGCAGCCGGCCTATAATTCGGGCGACCGGACAGATACGCGCACCATTGCAGAACAGGTCATCACGGCATTTGAAAAATTCGATTTCGTTGTGGCTCCGTCGGGTTCATGCGCAGCCATGTTGAAAAAACATTATCCGGAGCTTTTTCAGGACGACGCAGAATGGCAAGAACGGGTTACGGCATTTTCAGACAAGGTATTCGAGCTGGTCAGTTTTTTAACGGACGTCATGTTCGTTCAGGATTTGGACGTACAATTTAAAGGCAGTGTTACCTATCATGATTCTTGCTCCGGACTGCGCGAACTGGGCATCTCTCATCAGCCAAGAAAGTTGCTTGCAATGGGTGAAGGTGTCGAATTGCGTGAGATGAAAGAGCCCGATGTTTGCTGCGGATTTGGCGGGACATTCTGCGTCAAATATTCCGACATCTCCAACTCGATCGTCGAGAAGAAAACCGCCAATATTGAAGCCGCCAACGCAGAATTGCTGTTGGCAGGTGACCTTGGATGCCTGATGAACATGGCTGGAAAGCTGGCCCGTGAAGGCAAGACAACAAAGGTCAGACACATAGCAGAAGTCTTGGCAGGCCGACTTGAAGCTCCAGCAATTGGAGAGGCCAAGTGAAAATAACCACGCCTGAATTCAAATCCAATGCAGTAGAAGCTCTGGCCGATGAAAATCTGCAAAAGGCCATGGGACATGTGCAGGTCGGCTTCATCGAAAAACGACAGGTGGCTGCCGATGGCCTGCCTGAATTTGAGGCGTTGCGCGACAATGCCCGCGACATCAAAAACCATACGCTGGCTCATCTTGACCTATATCTTGAGGCCTATAGCGAAAAAGTTGAGCAATCCGGTGGTCATGTTCATTGGGCTCAGACCGCCGAAGATGCCCGCAACACTGTTCTGGAAATCTGTCGCAAGGCGGGTGCGAAAACAGTGACCAAAGGCAAGTCGATGATTTCGGAAGAAATCGGCATCAATGCCTTTTTGGAAGACAATGGAATCGCCCCCATCGAAACCGATCTGGGCGAATACATCATTCAATTGCGTGGCGAGGCGCCGAGCCATATCATCGCACCGGCCGTTCATGTTCTCAAAGAACAGGTAGAAGAAGACTTTCGGGCCGAACACACACACCTGGATGTCGATCGAAATCTCGAAGAACCTGAAACCCTTCTAGACGAAGCCCGCACTGTATTGCGGCAAAAGTTCATTGACGCAGACGTTGGCATTACCGGCGCAAATTTTCTGATTGCCGAAACCGGAACTTCAGTCATCGTCACCAATGAAGGCAATGGCGACCTCACTCAAACCCTTCCTCGGGTCCACATCGTGCTGGCCAGCATTGAAAAAATCACGCCCACTCTGGAAGACGTCAGCCAGATAATGCGGGTTCTGGCCCGTTCGGCCACCGGCCAGGAATTGTCGGTCTACACGACATTTTCAACTGGTCCACGCCGCGAGGCAGATGTCGACGGTCCAGAGGAATATCACGTTATTCTGCTCGACAACGGCCGCACCAACATGATTGGAACCGAATTTCAGGAAATGCTGCGGTGCATCCGCTGTGGCGCCTGCATGAACCATTGTCCGGTCTATCGCGCAGTCGGCGGGCACGCTTATGGCTGGGTTTATCCAGGCCCCATGGGTGCCGTGTTGACCCCATCACTGGAAGGCGTTGAAAAAGGCGGGAACCTGCCTAACGCCTCAACGTTCTGCGGACGCTGTGAAAGCGTCTGCCCGATGCGCATTCCCCTGCCGAAGATGATGCGGCATTGGCGGGAGCGGGAATTCGAACGAAACCTCAATCCAGCCACGCAAAGATGGGGTCTAAAAATCTGGGCGTGGATTGCCCGTCACCCCGGCCTCTACGCATTTGGAGCCCGGATTGCGGTTCGTGGCATCGCAACTCTGGCGGGGAAAAATGGGCGACTGGCCTCGTTACCACTGGCTGGCGGATGGACCAAATATCGTGACCTGCCAGCACCTGAGGGCCAAACGTTCCAGCAACAATGGCGCGTCCGGGGAGGCAAATGATATGACACCACGTGAAGCAATTCTCGGGAAAATCAGATCTCAGATTTCGGTAGGATCAGATGACACCACACGACGCACAGCTGTCGCCAACCGATTGAGCAGCACGCCGAAGGGCGTCATTCCTGAACGGGGTCAAGTCGCACCAGCCGAGTGTGTCGACCTGTTTTGCCAACAGGCCGAAAAGGTTCATGCAACGGTCGACCGGATATCAACCTATGATGGGGTAGCAGAAGCCGTCAGTGCCTACCTGAGAGGGAGAAACTTGCCTCAATCGGTTCGCATGGGTGACGACAATCGGCTTGAAGCAATTGATTGGTCGAAAACACCCAATCTTAGTCGCGCTTTTGGTCCCAGCGATGGGTCTGATCCGGTTGGATTGAGCCATGCGCAAATGGGAGTAGCTGAAACCGGTACTTTGATCATGACGTCAGGTTCGGCCAATCCAACAACGGTCAATTTTTTGCCCGAAACTCACATTATACTGGTACATTCTCAAGACATATCAGGGGATTATGAAACTTCCCTGAATCAAATTCGCAGCCAATTCGGGAAAGGTCGCATGCCGCGTACCGTCAACATGATCACCGGTCCTTCCCGCTCTGCTGACATTGAACAAAAGCTGTTGTTGGGTGCTCACGGTCCCCGTTCCTTGCACATCATTGTCGTTGATGACTAGCGACAAAACAATTGAGCTCGGCAAAGCCCGTATTGGCAAAAACATGCGGGTCTATGCCATCGGTGACATTCACGGCTGCCTCGCAGAATTGAAAAAGCTTTTCAAGATCATAAAAAAAGATCTGGCTGAACGCCCGATCAAGAAGCACCGCATCATCTTCATTGGTGATTATGTCGACCGCGGCCCGGACTGCAAAGGGGTGATAGATTATCTTATCGATCTGAAAATGCGGGGCGAGAATGTGACGTTTTTGCTTGGCAATCACGAAGAGAAACTTATTCGGGTTTTTACCGATATCGACAGGCGTTCGATGCCAGGGTTCTTCCGTTATGGCGGCCTGGAGACGCTCGCCAGTTACGGCCTTCCAGCTGAAACCATCGAGACAATCCTCGGAGACGCTCCCCGGTCAAAGGATTTAAAAAAATTGTCTACTATGGTGAAGAAACACCTGGGCAAGGCGCATGTAAAATTCCTGTCAAAATTAAAGACCAGCACGACCCAGGGAGACTACTTTTTTTGCCATGCTGGCATCGACCCATCCAGAAGTTTTCATGATCAGGATGATTACGAGTTGGTTTGGATGCGTGAACCGTTCCTGTCATGGCCCAGGCCGCTGCAAAAGGTTGTCGTTCATGGCCACACACCACGCAGCACCCCGGAAGCCATGCCGCACCGGATCAATGTCGATACCGGATGCGTTTATGGGAGAATGTTGACCGCCGTTGTGTTGGAAAAAAAGTCTCATCACTTTTTGCAGGTCAAAGCGAAATACAAATATCGAAAGGGTGATTGATGAGGCCAAGCCCCTTGCAAAATCGGGTGCATCCCGACGGGTCCATTGTTGCCACGCCTCACAGAGGTTTGTTTTACGGCAATCGTGGCGGCAAAATACATGATGAGACAACATCGCAAGTGCACCCCAAAAGACGGTGGGCCTCACGCCAATGGATCTGCTGCGTGTTGCAGTTCAAAGACCGCAAACGCCCTCTCATGGGTGCAGGCTACACTGAGTTGTTCTTCATGGACGAGGTAACTGCGCTGGCGGCAGGCCATCGTCCCTGTTTTGAATGCCGTCGCGCAGATGCCATCCGATTTGCCCAGGCCTGGCGCAACGACGGAAGCCGTGAAACAGCTCCCGAAATGGATCGAGTGCTCCACACACAGCGCATCGACGGCAAAAACAAACGCACATTTAAAGCCGTCTGGCGTGAGCTCCCCATCGGCTCCATGGTCCGCAACCAGCATCAAATCATTGCAAAATCGCCAACTGGACCATTGCTCTGGTCATTTAGCGATTACACTCCACTCGACCCGGTGCGCGTCGCCAGCCAGGACGAACCTCTTGATTGTCTCACCCCCCGCGCCATATTGAACACATTGTCGAACGGATACACGCCAAACTGGCATCCATCCGCCATTCGCTGAAGAGAACATTACCGGCCATGCCAAGATATGACTTTGTCAGCCAGCGACTATTCATTGACCGGCCCATGGGACCGGGAGTTGTGCTCGAACTTGACCGCGCACAGTCGAACTATCTGATCAATGTTCTGCGTCTGAAAAACGGCGCACCCATGCTGATCTTCAATGGCCAGGAAGGCGAGTGGGAAGCCCGGCTGCAGGTATTGGGACGCAAGCAGGCTGCACTTGAAGCAATTTCCCAAACCCGGGAGCAAACACCGGCTTATGATCTGCACTATCTGTTCGCACCGATTAAGCAGGCGCGACTGGAATATATGGTGCAAAAGGCCGTGGAGATGGGAGCCGGCGTACTTCAGCCGGTTTTGACCCAATACAGCCAGGCCAAAAAACTCAACACTACTCGAATGACAGCCCACGCCATTGAGGCTGCAGAGCAATGCGGCATATTGACCATTCCGCAGATCAATTTGCCAGTATCATTGCCTGATATGCTGGCGGATTTTCCCACTGACAGACACCTGATCTTTTGCGATGAAAGTGATGAAAACCAAAACCCGTTGATCGCGCTCAAGCAAATCAATCCGGGGCCCGTATCTTTGTTGATCGGGCCGGAGGGCGGTTTTTCCGCCGAGGAGCGGAATTTGCTCAGATCCCATGTCAACGTCACACCGATTCCTCTCGGCCCACGGGTATTGCGGGCTGATACTGCTGCAGTTGCGGCAATCGCGGTGATACAAGCCACGATTGGCGACTGGCATGACTAGTCAACAAAACCTATTCAATAATTCGATTTTCCACTTGCACAACATGACCACTCGCCTGTAGCGAATTGGTAAGAGAACACTTGGAGCCTGCCCCATGGCCCGCGATACAGTTGACATCACGCCGCTCGAATCTAGAGAACAGCTCCTCTCTGCTCTGGAAGGGGGATGCGAACCAAAGGATCAATGGCTGATTGGTACGGAGCACGAAAAATTCGGCTTTTACAAAACTGATTTTTCACCCGTCCCCTATGAAGGTGAAAGCGGCATTCGCGCCCTGCTCCAAGGCATGCAGGATAAAACCGGCTGGGATCCGATAATTGATGCCGGAAACATCATTGGATTGGTGGCAAACGATGGCATGGGCGCCATATCCCTGGAACCCGGTGGCCAGTTCGAATTGTCGGGAGCGCCGCTTAGAACAATCCACGAAACCTGTCGGGAATCAAATCGTCATTTGGCCCAATTGCGTGAGGTTTCGGAACCACTGGGCATGGGGTTTCTCGGACTCGGTGGCAGCCCCAAATGGAGTTTTGATCAAACTCCTCAAATGCCAAAGAGTCGTTACGACATCATGCGAGCCTATATGCCAAAGGTCGGCAGCCATGGCCTCGACATGATGCATCGGACTTGCACGATTCAGGTCAATCTGGACTTTTCATCCGAAGACGACATGCGCACCAAAATGCAGGTGTCGACAAAATTGCAGGCAGTCGCGTCTGCCCTCTTCGCCAATTCGCCCTTTACTGAAGGGCGACCAAACGGATTACTGTCCTGGCGGTCCGAAATCTGGAGAGATACCGATAACCAGCGGGCTGGGCTGCATCAATTCATGATTGAAGACAGTTTCGGCTTTGAAAAATATGTTGACTGGGCACTCAATTGCCCGATGTATTTTATTATGCGCGACGGCACTTATCTGGACTGCACTCACATCACCTTCCAGCAATTTATGGATGGAGCCCTGGAAGGAGAAGTCGCCAATGAAGGGGACTGGACAAATCACCTTGGCACTCTGTTCCCCGATGTCCGCCTGAAAAAATTCCTGGAAATGCGTGGGGCAGATGGCGGGCCCTGGAGACGCATTTGCGCATTACCAGCTCTATGGGTGGGCTTGCTATACGATGATTCAGCGCTGGCCGACGCCAAAACACTGACCGATGAATTGTCCTTCGAAGATGTCCGCGCCATGCGTGATGCCGTCCCATCCTTGGGCCTGAATGCTCCCGCAGGAAGCCGTTCCGTGCTGGAGCTGGCGCGCGACGCTTTGCAAATTTCCCATAAGGGCCTGACCGCTCGGGGTGAGATGAATGACATGGATGTAGACGAGAACCATTTCCTCGCGCCGCTCGATGAAGTCGCTGCATTGGGCGAAACTCAAGCGGAACGATTGCTCAAACAGTTCAGCAGCAACTGGGACGGCGACATTGATCATATCTTTGAGGAATATGCCTATTGAAACCGGTCCTACCAGCAAAAGGCCGATGCCTGTGCGGTGAGGTTACCTACACCTGCAAGGCGCCGCCTCTGTGGACAGCTTACTGCCATTGCAAAAGCTGCCGGTTGAACACTGCCTCCCCGGTAACAGCTTATTTCGGCATGGCCAGCGGTAGCTGGGAGTGGACCGGACAAACGCCAAACCTATATGACCGCAACCCCGGTGTGCGCAGGTATTTTTGCAGTTCATGCGGCTCTCCAGTCGCCTACGAAGCTGACAAATATCCCGGCGAAACCCACTTTTACACCGCCGCATTGGATGACAGTTCAGGTTTCGAACCAAAAGCTCATGTCAATTTTGGCGAACATCTGGAGTGGTTTGATACCCAGGACACGCTAAAGCGAATTAGCACCACGGCCGGAACGGATTGATTTTTCGACCGCGGCCAATATCGTCAGCTTCCGCTCTGGCAAAATATCCAATATTGATCCTGCCGCCTTCTACTGTCATGCTGCAAATACAGGCAAAAGGGAGTTAAAGATGAATCTTACTCAGCTTCTGGTTACCCAAGACAATGTTGATGAAATCAGCGCCAGGTTTGGATTGACTGAAGAACAGACATTGGAGGCCATGGCCGCCGTAATTCCGGCCTTTTCCGAGGGGCTCAAACGTCAGACCAGCACTCCTGAAGGCGCAGCAAGATTTATCGAGGCGTTGGCATCGGGTCGTCACGTCCACTACGCAGACGAACCCGGTTCAGCCATCGCAGAAGATGGCATACAGGAAGGTAATGCGATTCTTGGTCACCTATTTGGCGATAAACGGGTTAGTCGCGCTGTGTAACTACCCAGCTACCCCAACCTGATGCTTTTATAGACGGCCCATCAGACG
>JAALLE010000094.1 GCA_011087605.1 Hyphomicrobiales bacterium | reverse complement strand
ATCAAATTGTCGCACCTAATGGCAGCAGAAATAGGGTAGCTGAGTAGTTACCCCAAGTTCAACACCATAGCGCAGTCCGAGGCCGGCAATTGAACCTTCTTCGTTATTTCGGTTTTCACCGGCAAAGCCGAACAGGCTGAGACTGTCCATCCCGCCTGGCAGTATGGCACCGTGGCCGCCCTCGCCGCCGCCGCCCTCGCCGCCGGTGAACTGCCAGGTGGCGTAGGCTGTATCACCGAGCAGAGCGCCCAGCCCTGTGGCATTGGTGGCATAGGAGATGTGCAGGCCACCGAAATGTGGGGCTACGGTTGTATCACCACTGGTAAAGCCGAAGGTTGCAAGCCGTTCGCTGCCGCGGACGACGTGCTGAAATTCAAATTCGCTTGGCAGGCCGATGTTGGTCATCTGTTGCGATGCGGTCATTGAGTAACGGCCCGCTGAATAGTTGACCGGTTGGCTTGTATCATACTGTTTCAATCGCTGCAGCAGGGTGCGGGCGGTATCGCTTGTGTCCTGCTCGCTCACCAGATTGATTGCGGGAATTGAAAAATTACCGTTCAGGGCGTCGAATGTGGTCAGTGGCACGGAAAGGGATTGCTGCAACGCCCTCATGCTGCCGGTGGGTGCGGTGACATTCGCATCGGACAAAGCGGTGCGGTTAGCGGACTGAACCGTGGTTCCGCCCAGCAGGCTGAGACCACCAATCGGACTCAGGGCGGCAGCCACGTCCATGATGCCGTGTCCCCATTCAAGGGAATAGGAATGACAGACGGCGTTATTGTTCCAACAACGGTCTTCAAGGGTAACAGTCGCATCGTAACCGGGCTGACCAGGCGTCAAGAACCAACTGTTGTTGGCACTGGCGAGAAGCCGCGCTGTCCAATCCGCTGGGGACAGGTTTGGAAACGCCTCGGCCAGCAATGCCACAGCACCTGCAACCTGAGGGGCAACAAAGGAAGTGCCTGTCTCACTGCCATAGCCACCACCGGGTTGGGCGTATCTGACATGGCCATTGCCGACCAGACACCATGCGGCACTCAGGTTGCAGGGAGATGAATCACGTATCGCCTGAGTAATATTGCCGTTCGAGTCTGTTGTAAATTTGCCATTGATGACCGAAATCCAGGCGTCCTGAAGATCGGCATAGAAGTAAGGCAGATCATCCGGCCCCGAATACACGTCTGTCCGCACCCCGCTATCCAAGTTTGGCTTGGAAAATATGACCACACCAGAATCCTGGAAATCTTCGTAATGAGGAAACAAATCCCCCAACATGAAAGTGCTCGGACCATCAATGAGATCAAAACTGTCGGGAGGTGTCGAGACCGGTAGATACACACATTGCCAGGTTCTTTTATTGGAGCAGTTTCCATCTCCAGGTTCTTCAAGTATAAAACCCCAACTGTTGCTCAGCGCTACTGCTTCTTTGCTTAAAGCATCAGCAATATCCCAGGTGTTGATTCCCAAATACAGGACCAAGTCAGCTGCTGGTGCTGTGCCGATGATTTCACCGCCCAGAAACGAACCAGCAGCTATTCCGGCCACCGCTGTTCCATGGACACCCATATCCGGGTCATCGCTAAATGTCGGGCAGTCGTGCGGGACCCCCTGCAAGTCGCGATTGATGCAAGTTACGCTTTGTCCGGCCAACAACTTTTCTGCCAGATCCGGATGTGTCAGATCAAAGCCATTATCGCCGGGGGCCTCAACAATAGCGATCAATTGCCCGCCCCCCGTGAGCCCGGCAGCAAATGCCTTGTAAATATTAGTCAATGTAAAGGGGTGAGTGTAGGTTCCGGATAGGGGTGTTTGCCGGACATTCTGATATTCCGAATACCTCAATACAAGTTGCTCGATTTGCTCGATATCGTAATAGGTGTCGTTGTCCGTATTTTCCAACTCGGCGATTACGGCATCCAAGCCGCCGCTTCCATGGTCCGCCCAAACCTTTTCGGCCGCGGTCAGAAATTCCAAGAAATTTGAAATATCCACGTCGGTCGGATCAACCGGCTCAACTGGATCAGGTGTCACGATAGAATTGGTTGAGCTGCCCCCGCCCCCACACGCACTTAAATTGAAGGCTAATAATGTGAGTATACTAATGCGGCAAATCCATAGAACTAGTCGCTTCACACCAGCGTCTCCCAGAACCACCCTTCATCGGAAGAACCTCCGATGTCCGGGAATCAATACTTCTGAGAAGTTAGCTTCCCTGCACCTGTGCGCACCACGGCAGGAATATAATTTGGGGACTGCACAAATATGCAAATCGTCGATAAATCAGCGGGTTATCGGGCGCACCAGACCTTCCTGTGCAACACTGGCTATCAGGCGACCGTCCCGGGCATAGACTGCTCCGCGGTTGAAGCCACGCGCCCCGCCGCTGAACGGGCTGTCCATGGAATAAAGGTGCCATTTATCAAATTCCACCGGCCCGTGAAACCACATGGAATGGTCGAGACTGGCGGTCATTACATTGCGCTTGAACCATGACAGGCCGTGGGGACGCATGGCTGAACCCAGCAGGTTCATGTCCGACGCGTAAGCCAGCAGGCATTGATGCATTTGCGGGCTCGCCGCCTTCGCACCCTCCATGCGGAACCAAAGATGATTGACGTCCGACATCGGCCTCGGCTCGAAGTGATCCTGGGGTTCGATTTCGCGAATGTCGATTGGCCGCGGTCGCAGATAGTCTGCCCGGTGTTTTTCATTGACCCGGTGGGCATTTTCCTGGCGCAGTTGCTGGCGGGATTTGAGCCCCTCCGGTCCCGGCACATCGGGCATGGAATGCTGATGCTGCCAACTTTCTTCGTCCTGATGAAACGAAGCTGAAAGATTCAGGATCTGTTTGCCATGTTGAATGGCGATCACCCGTCTGGTGGTGAACGAGCGCCCATCACGCGACCGATCGACATTGTAAATAACCGGAATCGCCGGATCGCCCGGGCGGACGAAATAGGCGTGAAGTGAATGACACATGCGGTTGTCGACCGTCTTGTGGGCTGCGGCCAGCGCCTGAGCGATGACGTGGCCTCCGAATATGCGCACATTTGTCTCGCCACCGCCGCCAATTCCGCGAAACAGATCGACTTCCAATTGTTCGATTTCAAGCAGGCCGAGCAGTTCGGCAACAATATCGGTCATTGTCAGACTTTCCGAATTTGATCATTTGGGATCGACTGGTGGCAATTCCGGGCCCGCGGCTTCGATGGCCGCCCCCGCCGCCAGCAATGTATCTTCGCGGAACCGGGCAGCGATCAGTTGGACGCCCATGGGCAGATAGCCGGTAGAATCATCACCCGAAATGCCAGTGGTCACACACAGCCCCGGCAATCCCAAAAACGGCGGGCCGATTTGTGGCACCTGGGCTTCGGCCACACGATCAAACGCATCGGCAGATTCAACATCCAGATTGTTGGGAAATGGTGGTTCTGCCGAAATCGGGCACAACAAAAGCGGATATTGTTCGAAGAACTGGTTCCAATCTCGCATCAATGTGACCCGACGCTGCAGGCAATCCAACACCATGTTCAGATCCGGTGGCGGACAATGGCGCTGCAATTGCTCATAGACAAATTTGGAATCCGGCTCCGCTTCGGCTTCGACCGCGTCTGCCGCACCACGACGGAATTCGGCAAGCCAGAGGATCAGCTGCATCTGGGTTGGTTCGCGCATGTCGGGACACTCAACTTCATCGACATGATAGCCGGCATCGGTCAGTTTTTGCGCTGCATCGCGCAATGCCGCCTGCACCACCGGATCGACTTTCATTCCAGACGGTTCAAGGCACAGCGCAACTCTTTTTTCTTGCTCCGGCAACACCAATGGCACCGGCACCCACCACGGGTCGCGACTGTCTGCCGCTGCCAAGGCCCCAAATCCAAGCCGCACGTCTTCAATTGTGCGTGCCAGAGGCCCCGATACTGCCATCAATTGTGCTCCAATGTGACGGTCGGCGGTGGTAAAGTTGACCGCAGGAACCCGCCCCAAGGACGGTCGCAGGCCGTGCAATCCACAGGCATAGGCGGGATAGCGAACCGAGCCGGCAATATCGGTGCCATGCCCAATCGCGCCAATTCCGGCAGCCGTTGCAGACGCAGCCCCGCCGGAGGAACCGCCCGGAGTAAGGCTTTTGTTGTGCGGATTGAAAGTGGAACCATGCAGATCGTTACGGGTAAACCAGCGCAGACTGAAAGCCGGAGTATTTGTGCGACCAACTACCACCGCCCCCGCCTTGCGCAAATTGGCGGTGACCGGACTGTCGATCTCGGCGACCAGGTTTTCCTGAAGTTTCAGCCCGTTGGTGGTGGCAAACCCCTGCTGGTCAACATTCACCTTGATGGTCACCGGCACACCGGCAAGCGGACCTGGATCCTTTCCCTTTGCAAGATCTGCGTCGACCGCCGCGGCGGCCGCCAGGGCCTCATCCGGCATTTCCTGAACCACAGCGTTGAGACCGGGATTGACCGCATCAAGCCGTGCCAGCGTGCTTTGTGCGACCTCCACCGCAGAGACATCGCCATTGCGTACAAGTCTTGAGACTTCCCCGCCGCTCAACTTCCACAACTGGCTCATCGCATTATCCTCCAAGGCCCTTTTCGGGCAATTTTGCCATCTCTGATAAATTCATCTGATCACAGCATCGCCGCCACTGTATCACGTGCATGTTTCAACAGTTCTGTGGCCCGCTCATTGCTGGAACTTTCCACATAAACGCGCAATTCGGGCGCATTGCCGGAGGGCCGGATGTGCACAACATCCTCATTGTCAAAAGTCATCCGCAATCCGTCAGTTTCATCCTTCGAAACAAGAGCAGCCCCGTCGCAATTCAAAACTGCGCACCTCACGGGATCGCTTCCCAGCGATTCGATCAGCGCCGTCGACTTTTCACGCGCGGTATCCACCAGCCTGTCGCTCGCTGTAATGCGACATGGCAGAATCTGATGCAGCTGCGACAATGCCATTTTCATTTGTCGGGCCAAGGCAATGACACACAATACCGGCAACACCGAATCACGGGTTGGCAGTGCACTGAGAACCACCCCGTTCCAGGGTGAGGACAATCGGCTGTGGCTCAGAAAACCGCCATTGGCTTCAAAACCAACAACCCGGTTGTCCGGTTTATCAACCTCTTGCATGGCCGCGATCACGTGAGGGGATCCAATCCTGGTGCGCAAGATTGTTGCAAACCAACCGGTCTTTTCAAGCGCGCCATTGGAAGATACCGGAGTTACCACATGGCTGGACTGCAATGCTTTTGCAGCAAGAATTCCCAACGTATCGCCCCTGAAATATGTTCCTGTTTCGTCAGCCAACAACGGTCGGTCGCCATCACCATCCGTTGATATCAGGGCGTCCAGCCCATGCTCAGCGCTCCATGTTCGGGCTTGGTCGGTATCGGCAGCAGAAACTGCTTCCGTGTCTATTGGAACAAAAACTTCCGAACGCCCCAAGGGGACTACGCGAGCACCAAGACTTTCCAGAATTTGGCTGAAAAGATCGCGCCCGGCGGCGCTGTGTTGATAATGCCCGATTACCATTCCGTCCAACAGGCCATCGAATGCCTGTTTATATCGCGCCCGCCAGTTGTCTTCAGCGATTGGGTCAACCGCTGGCAATTCAGCTTCATCTAGCAAAGCAAGTGACGCAAACAGATCAACAGGAAAGTCGTCAGCACAGTTGATCACCGGCGCTTCATCCTGCTTCAGCATTTCACCGCTGGCGCGATAGAATTTAATGCCGTTGCGATCAAAGGGAATGTGACTTCCGGTTATCATCACCGCCGGCGCTCGATCGCCAAGTGCAGAATGAGCCAGTGCAGGTGTCGGCAGCACGCCGCAAAAAACGGGGCTGCAGCCAGCATGCTCAATCGCCGCCAGACAAGCCCTTGCCATCGCTGCAGACGATGGGCGCATGTCCATACCGACCCAAACAGGCGCTCCCTGTTGCAGCCGCTGACTGTTTTTCAGGTGCTGAATAAAAGCGTAGGTGTAGGCAAAACAGGTTGCATCGTTGAGATCCTCCACCAGACCGCGAACACCCGACGTGCCAAACTGCGCGTTGGAATTCGCGATAATGTCTGCGCAGGACGTCATGGGGAATTAACCCCGGCCGACAAATGGCATTGAGTTGGACATCACAGTCATGAACAAGATATTGGCGTCCAGCGGCAGGTTCGCCATGTGCAGAACCGCGCCCCCTACATGCTGCACGTCCATTGTCGGCTCAGCTTTGATTGTTCCGTCGGCCTGCGGCACCCCCCCGCCCATGCGAGCCGTCATATCCGACGCCGCATTGCCGATATCAATCTGGCCACAGGCAATATTGTGAACACGACCATCCAGCGAAATGCTTCTGGTCATTCCGGAAATGGCGTGTTTGGACGATGAGTACGGGGCCGAACCGGGACGAGGGACATGGGCGGATATTGATCCATTATTGATGATACGGCCTCCTTGAGGCGACTGATCACGCATCATCTGATAGGCCCGGTTGGCGATCAAAAACGCGCCATTGAGATTGACGTCGATAACTGTCTTCCAGTTTTCAAATGTCAGATCACCAAAATTAATCGTACCGACATTGTTGCCGGCATTGTTGAAGACGACATCCAGCCGGCCGTGATTTTTCTTAATGGCGGCAAACAAGCCATCGACAGAGGCTTCATCGGTTACATCGCTGGCAATCGGGTCAACAATTCCCTCAGACTGCGCCACTGTATCCTGCAGCGCATCAAGACGCCGACCTGTGGCGACAACCGTATAACCGGCTTTTGCCAGAGTTTTGGTGGTGTTGCGTCCAATGCCGGAACTGGCCCCGGTAACCAATGCAATTTTGCTCATTCAATCGCTCCTTAATGTGTTGCATTCGTTTACACATTAGTTGGCCAAAGTGATAGTCGGCGAAATCGACAATGTCGCAAATTAGTATTCGCAATTTCTGTTCACGGTGTTATCGATGGATCATGACCCATTCCGCTTTGATCATCGACAATCTGCAATATGCAAACTGGTCGGAAAAAATCTTCCAACAAATGGTCGAGGGCGGCGTATCAGCCGTTCATGTGACCATCGCTTACCATGAACAGTTCCGTGAGACGGTGCTCAACATGGAAGCCTGGAACCGCTGGTTTGAAACTTATCCGGATTTGATTTTTCAGGGTTTTACGGCAGACGACGTCCATCGCGCCCAAAATGAGGGGCGCACTGCAATATTTTTCGGGTTTCAAAACCCCTCGCCGATGGAAGATGACATCGGGCTGATCGAGATCTTGCATCGGCTCGGCGGTCGTTTCATGCAATTGTCCTATAACAACCAGTCGTTTCTCGCCACCGGATGCTATGAGGACGAAGATCCGGGCATTACACGGTTTGGCAAACAGGCAATTGCCGAAATGAACCGGGTTGGCATGGTTGTCGATATGAGTCATTCGGCAGAACGTTCGACACTGGAAGCAATTGAGATTTCCAGCCGCCCGATTGCCATCACCCACGCCAATCCGCACGTCTGGCACCCGGCTTTGCGCAACAAGTCTCACGCAGTGCTCAGCGCATTGACTAAGGCCGGTGGCATGTTGGGATTTTCACTTTATCCGCATCATCTGAAAGACGGAACAGACTGCACGCTGGACAGTTTCTGTCAGGCGATTGCCGATGCCGCGGCCAGCTATGGTGCGCAGCATCTCGGCATCGGGTCCGATCTGTGTCAGGACCACCCCGACAGTGTTGTGGAATGGATGCGCAACGGGCGCTGGAGCAAGGTTCTCGATTACGGCGAAGGATCCGCCGGCAATGCCGGATTTCCACCCCAGCCGGACTGGTTCGTCGATAACCGGGATTTTGGCAATATCAGCGAAGGGCTGGAAAAAGTCGGCTTCGACCAGGCCGAGATTAATGGAATCATGGGGCGAAACTGGCTCAATTTCTATGAAACGTCATTTGGCGCCTCAGCAGCCGCCACGGGGTAAATCATGAGTATCGATGGTTCCGTTGAGTTGAAACAATTTGAACAGGTTGAATTGCGGCCACCCTCCACCGTCATGCGGCTGGAACGGATGGGCAGTTTTTTTCCAACTCGGTTGAGTTTTTTGCGTTCTCTGCTGCGCCGCCTTGCCCGCGATGGCATGGGGCTCAAGCGAACCGCCTTTAAACTGGATGATGATGGATTTGGACAAGCCGTCTATGACGTCATGCTGGACGGTCAGCACTATGCCTTGATCGCCTATTCGCAGGCTCTGGCGCCTGAAGACAGAACCGACAGAGTAATCGCCGAAGCCTGGGATACCTGTTTCATCCTGTTTGACGGACAACCCGGGCCCAACGATATCTCCCGGCTGGAAGGACATGCGACTCAACAGGAAGCGGGACAGTATGATGAGCGGGTTCTTGTCCTGTCACGCGCTAACAAAAGCGTGCGGCTGTTTGATCATGTGGTGGAACGACTGGCTGACGGACAACAGCCAGACGCCGAGATGATTGGCAAGATCGGCTATCTGATGCGCACAACAGCGGTCTATGGCAACGGTAAATTTGGCATGGCTGACCGGGCAGAATTCATGGACCGCCCTTCCCTGTCCCAACCGTTTCGGCTGGAAATGCTGACCGTCTATCTGATCCGCGAATTTACCCTTGATCTGGTCAATCACGTTGCCGCAGCCCGTGCCAGTCAAAATGGTAAAGCCGGGAGTGCCGAGCTTGCCGATCAATTCCGCCGACAATTGGGAATTGGCAATTCAACCGGCCTTGGCATGGCGCCGTTTCTCGTCGGCCATCCGGTGCTGATCAACAACTGGATGCTGGTGCGCGAAACCGCACTGGCCAGGGTGCGGGCGGTCGAGACAGCCAGCCAATCAACCCGGCAGGAATTTCTCAATCTGTTGCAGCAAACCAAAGCTCATTTGCAGCAATGGCAGGTTGATGGCCAGTTCGAACAGGATCGTATCGAAAAATTACGACATAATTTCAATGAGATGATTCCACAATGTGAATCACTTTCGCAACAAGTTAAACCATGGGATAAACTGCTGCGCGCCTGTGAAGATGGCTCATCCAGCCTTCAGGAACTGATGGTCTCGCTGATACTTGAACCAAATGGCGATATCATCGACGGCTTGTGCGAATGCATGGAAGATACGTTCGGGCCGAAGCTCGATCCGGTGATGAATGTGGATGAGGTTCGGCAAATCCTCACTCGACATTACGATTGGGCGATGCAGATTGATCTGACCGAAGAGGACCAGACCGCAATGGTTTGGTATGTGTCGGAAGAAAAGGCAGAGCCGCGTCTTGGTGCACGCGCAAAGGATAATAAAGAGCATCGCGAAATGCCCCATGCCATTCCCCGAAAGGTTCAGGCTTTCGCCGCCGACCTGCAAGACCTCGACGGTACAACCTTGCTTGGCGAAGTGCTGATGCGGCATCCTGAGCACCGCGATATTGCGCGTCGCGTACAAACCGTTTCCAATCATCCATTTGCTGAAATTCGCGACAATCTTGTTGCCGACAATGTTCGCCCGATTGATCTGTTGCGCTGCAAGCTATCCTTTTTTGGTGCTTCCAAATTTGACCCCCGTTCTGACCGCTGGACCCGCATCACACTCTATCAAGGAGCGCCAACTGCGCGTGAATTGACGGTAGAGAATTGTGGCGATGTATTCCTGCCGGCATTTGAGGTCGACAAATGACATCGGCGCTGCACATCTCGGCCAACCAATGGCGAACCTCCGTATTAAAGGCCTGCGTTGGCACTCTCGTCGCACGCGGCATCGCGGAAGACATCGCAGATGCCTGCCTTGCCCTACTGGCTCTTCAACAAAACCCTCTCCAACCTTTACTTGGTTGCCTGAACACATTTCACCCATCCTCATCTGACGTTGATGGCGTTCCAGATTGGCCGGATGTTGGCGCGACCGCTCATTTGGGCAGCCTTCAGGTGCTCAAATTCGGACCATCAATTATCGACATGGCGCAAGCCGGTATTGTCTGTAATTGCGACATTGACAGTATGATTTTGCTGCTCGGATTGGCACAGGCGCGCCTGCACAGCCACGACATGCAGCTTGAATGTAGCCGCGACGGCACCAATTGGCAGACCATCGACGGCGCTATCTCCAGCGGCAATGTGCATTCCGGTCCCGAAACCTGCTGGTTGCGCGCCCAAAAAGCCCAATCACGCACCCCGCTGAACATGACAAACCTGCCTCAACCAAGACGCGAGGACTGGGTATCGCTACAGCAATTCGCCGACCAGATCATGGTGCCGGCCGACGACAGCAATCGCGCCGATGCAGGTGCTGGACTTACCGACAACGATTGAACCGCATTTAAAAATGAGTTCAGGCAACAATATCAGGAAACATCATGCCGCAAATCACAATGACCCTCGATCAAATTGAAAAGCTTGCAACAGATGCCCTGATGGGTGCCGGAGCCAGCCAGACAAATGCCGCCTCTGTGGCACGCTCCACTTGGCGGGCAGAGCGCGATGGCGTTCGCAGTCACGGACTTCTCTATGTGCCGATTTATGCAGAACATGTGAAGGGTGGCAGGGTTGATGGCCAGGCGGTGCCGACCGTCGAACGCCCAAAGCCTGCAGCGGTTCGTGTTGACGCGAAATCCGGCTTCGCCCATCCGGCAATTGATGCTGGCTTTGATGCCATGGTTGACGCCGCCCGGTCTCAAGGTGTTGGCGTGATGACGGTTCACAATTCCTACAATTGCGGCGTGCTCGGTCACCATGCCGACCGCATCGCCGAACAAGGCTTGCTGGGGCTTTGCTTTACCAACGCACCGGCATCAATCGCGCCCACTGGCGGTAAAAAACCGGTCATCGGCACCAATCCATTTGCCCTCGGCGTACCCGGCGGCGGCGGCGACGGCGACGGCGACGGCGAAGGCGACGGCGAAGGCGAAGGCGGCGTGGCATTTGTGATCGACCAATCGGCAAGTGCGATTGCCAAAAGTGAAATCATGTTGCGCAATCGCGAAGGAGAAGCGATTGAGCCAGGCTGGGCGCTCGACGTTGATGGCAACCCGACCACAGATGCTGCAGCAGCACTTAAAGGCTCAATGGTGCCCAGCGGAGGCGCCAAAGGATTCGGTGCCGGCTTGATGGTCGAAATCTTCGCCGCCGTGTTATCGGGTGCGGTCCTCGGCAAGGATGCAACTCCATTTTCCGGGCCGGTTGGAGGCCCTCCCAATACCGGTCAGTGTTTTATTGCCTTTGATACCGATACTTTTTCAGGAGGTGCGTTCAACAGTCAGCTCGACAATCTGATTGCCGCATTGACCGAGCAGGAAGGCACGCGTCTGCCAGGAAGTCGCCGCGCCGGCGCCCGCACCCGCACAGCCGCCGGTGTTGAGGTTGACGAGGCACTGATCGAACGGATCAGAGCTTTTTGCGTCTAGCTTGCTCAGGTCGCCCGGTTAGCTCTGCTGGGCATCAATGCTGGCAACGGTGATTTCCGGTGCATCGATCTCGTGGGCCTTTTGCGCCATTAGCTTGCGCTGGTACCTGCCCTGAACGAAATCGACCAGCAGCAATACCACCAGCACGAAGTAGAAGGTGCTCTTCGCCATCGGCTCCACCGCATATCCAAACATTTTGATATGCGCCAGATGACCACCTTCCGACACCAGCATGATGCCCACAATGAACAATACAAACAGACCCAACACTTCATACATCCGGTTGGCCGACAGGAATGCAGACACCCTGTCAGCGAGCAGTAACATCATCAAACCGGAAATCACGATTGCGGTTGCCATGACCAGGAACACTTCGGTCAAAGCCAGCGCTGATAAGATCGAGTCAAATGAGAAAACCAGATTCATCAAAACGATCCAGAAGACTGCACTGGCGACCGATTTCTGCCCCCGTTCATGATTGACGTCGGGATCATGCACCGCGAGCATATGCATGATTTCCTTCATCGCCGTGTAGATAATGAACGCGCCACCGAACAGAACGATTATCGCATGACCATTGATTACCCCTTCAAACACGCCGGTAAATGACAGGGAAAACAGCGGGTCCTGAAAATAGGCAATCGCCTGAACCACAACAAACAGCAAAATAATGCGCAGCGCGATGGCCAGCAGAATACCGATACGCCGTACTTTTGCCTGCTGCGAGGCCTCAACGCGCTTTGATTCAATAGAGATATACAGCAGGTTATCAAAACCCAGCACCGCTTGCAGCAGTACCAGCATGATCAGGGTGAACAGGTTTTCAATGGTCAAGATATCGAACATGTGGTGGTTCCCGAAATTGATGCGGCGTTTGAAATTATTCAGTCGTGGAGGCGATTGTACACCAGCACACTCCCCGTCTGGCGTTTAACGCAAATCTACCAACAAGCAAATCCGGACCCGGTTTATGAACACATCCCCCACATCTGGAGGCGTTCAGGTTTTGTCAGTCTCAGTTGAGAGACAACATCCAGTTCAACTCGTGTCGCCAGTCAACCATCCGGATCGGGGTTCCATGGGCGCCGGAATCGAACATCACAAATCGAATTGGATATTTTGAATTTTTGGCGCGAATTTTCTTGTAGAATCCAAATTGCACAGAAGGTTTGAAAACCGGGTCCTTGCTGCCATGGCCAATATATATGGGAATATTACGAGTCGACTTTTTGACCACTGGTGATTTCAAAAAGTCGTCATGCCAATGGGACCCGAGCAGAAACAATCCGTCAATCTGTGATGCCGTATTGGATTTTTTGGCCAGACGCCAGCAAACACCGCCACCCATGGAACCACAGGCAACAATCAATTTTGCTGCCGGTGTCTTTTTCCGCACTTTCTGGATAAGCGCAGCGACATCAACCGTTCCCTGTTCGGTAAAATCAGTAAAATCAGGCGTATACAACACACCGCGATTGTGGGTCATCAAATTTTGCAGCCGGTTGAAATTGCCACCAAAGGTCCAGTCGTTGACCCCCTGTCGCCGGTTGCCGCCTTTGCCATGCACATAAATAACCGATACCGCGGTTTTGCTGTTGGCTTTGCCCACCGAAAAATATTTGAATTTGCCATTGGCTGATACATAGCTGGAAACGCTGCGCGACCAGCGCACCCCCCGGTCGACATATTTGTGATGCGCCTTCCAGCGAAGCACTTGATCACGGTTCACCAGATCCCGGTCACGATTATATTCAACCGTCACGTAGGACCCGTCCGACGACCGATCGAGAATTTTTGGGTAGGCAAACAAGTCGTCTTTGAACGGCGCCAGACTAAACTCGCGTGCATGGGCCTGCACCATCACAAACAGCAGGCAGAAAACTACGAATAAACGACCCATAAACCTATTACAGCTTGACCGCCGGAGCTGGTGGCGTAATCGCCCTTTTGGCCAATTGGCTTTCCCGGTGAGATATGAATGTTGCCGCCGCAACAATAACCGTACCACCGAGAATTACAAAAGGGTCAATCAACTCGCCAAACATGAAAATCCCCAACAAACTTGCCCAGACCAGTTGCAGGAACGAGATCGGCTGAGTAACCGAGATCGGCGCTGCTGCCAGCGCCCTGGTCATTGCATAGTGGCCGAATGTGGCACAACAGGCAGTCATCAACAGCCAAAACAACTCGTTGAGGGTTGGCGTCTGCCAGTCGAGCAAAGCCAGCGGAAACAAAAACAGGGTGCAAAAAAACGTCAACAGGGCAACAATTGTTTGAGAATCTGTTTTCCCTGTCATGCTTTTTGTCATCAAAAACGATGTTGCGAATAAAGGAGCGGTGCCAAGTTGCGCCAATTGTCCTATCGAAATTTCATTGAATCCGGGCCGCAGAATGATTAGCGCGCCCAACAAGCCAGCCAGGACTCCCATTACACGTCGCGTGCGCAACTTTTCACCGAGAAAAATTGCCGCCCCGATGGTGACGAAAATTGGTGTCACATAACCAATCGCTGTCACTTCAGCGATCGGAATGCGTGCCATGGCGAAAAACCACAATGCGACAGCAAATGAATGGACAAATCCTCGAATGGCGCCATTGCGGATCACATCCCTTGAAGGCATGTTTTTTGCCATCCGCAGATATATCGGCACCAACAGCAAAAAACCCATGCCATAGCGGATAAAGGCAGCTTCCGCAGCTGGCAAACCCGAGCCGAGATAGCGCACGATGCCGGTCACCGATACGAACATCAACGTCGATACAATCATCCACAGGATGCCTTGCAGAGTTGGATTTGCAATTTTTGATGAATCGGTGGACGCAGAACTCATCCGCGCTTTGTGAACGCAAAAATCCTATTGGTAAAGTGCCGCTACCTGCTCAGAACGTGGCGACATATTCGGCGGTAATGACGAAGACATACAGCCACGGTTCAGATCCCGCCAAAACGGGTTATTGAGCGCCATCACGCACTTGGCTTCATAGGAACGGTTATCGACGGTGAGACAGATGATATCGCCAAGCTCGTGGCGTTTGCCATAACGGTCGGTACAATAACATTCTACAGTTTTGGTTTGAGCGATCTGGGCATCATCGGCAAAACTCACCTGCGGCATTATAACCATGCCAATCGATAAAACCGCGCTGAAAACTGCCTGTTTCATGTCCAATTTCTACCATAGATATCGTTTTTTGGCCAGTCCGACCCTAACGATGCAGCGACAGTCGGCTTTCAATAATCCGTGTTAATCCGCCACGTGCTGGCCTTTGACCGTGCGGCTATTTCCCCGAAATTCGGCGATGACCTCACCATTTTGATTGGTCACGGTCACATCATAAATACCAGAACGGCCACTACGATTGCGTTCGGTCGCTGTTGCTTTCAATCGGTCACCAAGAAATGTCGGAGCGATGAAGGTGACACTGCAATGCTGGGCCACTGCAAACTGATTGTAGGTATTGCAGGCAAATGCAAAGGCAGAATCAGCAAGCGTGAAAACAAATCCACCATGGGTGATTTTCTGCCCGTTGAGCATGTCTTCACGGATCGGCATGGACAGAACCGCATAGCCCTGACGGATTTCGTCGATCTTCGTGCCAAGTCCCTGCGACGCCTGATCATTTGCCCACATTGTATCCGCACAGGCCTTCGCCAGTTGATCTGAATCGTTCATCTATAGTCAGCCATTTGGATTTGCTTTGCGCTATTTTGCATGAGGCTGTAGTCAGTTCAATTCAAACTGACTCCTAACAGGGAATTTAACATGAGCGGTCCGCTGACAGGAATACGTGTGGTTGACATGTCACGGGTGCTGGCCGGCCCGAGCCTGACCCAGGTTTTCGCCGATCTGGGGGCTGAAATCATCAAGATTGAACGCCCTGGCAGCGGCGATGATACGCGCAATTGGGGGCCGCCCTGGTTGCAGGACCAAGACGGCAACGACACCAGGGAAGCCGGCTATTATTTGTCGACGGTAACTACCCAGCTACCCCAACCTGATGCTTTTATAGACGGCCCATCAGAC
>JAALLE010000015.1 GCA_011087605.1 Hyphomicrobiales bacterium | reverse complement strand
GAATCAAATTGTCGCACCTAATGGCAGCAGAAATAGGGTAGCTGAGTAGTTACCGTGACGATTGCCGTTTCCGAGACGCCCATCCCCCTGCACTTTGCCTTTCTGGAAGGTGCCCATGTCGAAGGCTCTATCGAAGACAAGATCGAACGTCCGCTGCGCGATGTTTTTGATGTCCCCGATCTGGCTTCTACCGATGACAAGATCGTCAACGGGCAGTTCGATGTTCTGGCCACCGACGCAACGCCCCTGGCGCCATTTACAGCCCAGCGCATGGACTATTCGCTGCACCGGTTGGCCCATTATACCGCGACGTCACCCAGCCATTTTCAAAATTATGTTCTGTTTACCAACTACCAGTTCTATATCGATGAATTCATTGAGTTTTCGAAGAACGCGTTGAAGGACCCTGAAAGCGGATACGAGGCCTTTGTCGAACCTGGTAACAGGATTACCACCAGCGATGGAATTGTTGAAAATTCAACGCCGAGCAGGCAGCCGCAAATGCCGACCTATCACCTGAAACGGCAAGGCCAGTGTGGCATTACAATGGTCAATATCGGCATTGGTCCTTCCAATGCCAAAACGATCACGGACCATGTCGCCGTATTACGCCCCCACACATGGCTGATGCTCGGCCATTGCGCCGGACTGCGCAACAGTCAGCGACTTGGCGATTATGTGCTGGCCCATGCCTATGTGCGCGAAGATCACGTGTTGGACGATGATCTGCCAGTCTGGATACCTGTGCCACCACTGGCCGAAGTTCAAGTGGCGCTGGAACAGGCTGTGGCGACCGTCACAGGTTATTCGGGCTATGATCTGAAACAGGTTATGCGTACCGGTACCGTCGCAACCATTGATAACCGGAACTGGGAATTGCGCGATCAGACCGGGCCGGTGCAGCGGCTGTCGCAAAGTCGGGCCATCGGGCTGGACATGGAATCGGCTACAATCGCGGCCAATGGTTTTCGGTTCAGGGTCCCCTATGGCACCCTGCTTTGCGTATCTGACAAGCCACTGCACGGCGAGCTGAAATTGCCAGGAATGGCAACCGATTTCTACAACAAGCAGGTTAAACAACATCTGGAAATTGGCATTATGGCATTGGAAAGCCTGCGTGAAATGCCATCTGAGAAACTCCACTCCAGAAAGTTGCGCAGCTTCTTTGAGGCCGCATTTCAGTGAGCAGGCAGTTCATTGCCGACACGTTGAAACTATGCTCAGCGGGCTTGATCCTGTTGCTGATAAGCGGGTGGCTGCAGGATTTTCACCCTGCATTTGATAGCCCGTCGCATTTTCGACTTCACTTTGCTGCGCTGCTGGCGATCGTCAGTATTTTGTTGCTGTTTGTCCGTGGATGGATCTGGACATTGGCCGGACTGGTGATCATCGCCATATCGGTTGGTCTCACTCATCCCTATTTACCGGGCGTGGAAGTAAACAGCGGACAGGCGCAACTCAGCAAAAGCAACGATGAGACTGGCGACCAGACGAATGTATTGCGACTGGTGCAAATGAATTTGCGCTTCATCAACACCCAATATCGCAAAGCCATAAAGGTAATCAGCGGCGCGGAACCCGACATTATTCTCCTGCAGGAGATCACCCGGATCAATGAAAAGCTACTGGAGGATTTCATCCATTCGCATCCCCACCAGGTTTACTGTCATCGACAGGGCATTGGATCGGTTGCCATCCTGTCACGATATCCATTTTCTGCAGCCAACCGAAACCAATGCCTTTGGCGTTTGGGCTTTGCCCGGGCAGAAGTCTTGATCAATGGCAGGCCCTTTAATCTTGCAAGCCTTCATTCACGCTGGCCCTGGCCGTTTTCCCAATCGCGGCAATTGCAGGCATTGCGCGGCGACATGGAGGCACTTTCCCATCCGGCAATACTTGCCGGTGATTTCAATTCTGCCCCCTGGAGCGCCGCAGTGAGCAAAACAGCCAACATCACCGGAACAAAAGTTGCACCGGGATTGCTGATGAGCTGGGGATCACCCTTTGCTGCCTTCAGACAACATATCGGACCAGTGTTGCCGATCGATCATGTTTTGATTTCTCCGCAACTTGGCTTTTTGTCGCGGGAAATTCTGGAAGACGGCGGCTCGGATCATTTTCCGATCCTGACACGTATCAAAATTCGCTGATGTTATACACAACTTGCCGCGCCACGGGTGACCGCTGCCCAACAAGTAGGTAGTCTTGCGACCGGACCGACATGGAACAGAAAATGACCCCGAATTCCATCGATTATAGCGAGATCCTGGCCTGGTATTCAGAGGCCGGGATCGACATTGCGCTTCACGACGAGCCGGTCGACCGATTTGCCCAGGCAGCAAGTGCGAAGGCGGCGAGCGCGGCGACGGCGGCGGCGGCGACGACGGCGGCGACGGCGGCGAAGGCGGCGAAAACAGCTCCAGCCAAAATGAAACCAGACGCCATCGCCGCTGCTGCCGGTTCCAATCCTGGTCAATCCTCGGCACGGAGCACCGGCGCACCTACAAACAGGACCCCACAGTCGGAGAGGTCGATACCGGATGCCGGCGCGGTGGAACGAGCCGCCAATCTGGCCAAAGGCTCCAAGACCCTCACTGAACTGAAGTCAGCAATCGAAGGTTTTGATGGTTGCAATCTCAAATTCACGGCCCGCACGACGGTGTTTTGCGATGGAAACCCGCAAGCCCGCATCATGCTGGTTGGCGAAGCCCCGGGCCGCGATGAGGACGAACAAGGGCTACCCTTTGTTGGCCGGTCCGGGCAGTTGCTGGACAAAATGCTGGCCGCCATCGGACTGGATCGCAGCCAGGTATATATCACCAATGTGCTGCCTTGGCGCCCTCCTGGAAACCGCACTCCAACCGCCGCAGAAACTGATATTTGCAGACCATTTGTCGAGCGGCATATAACGCTTGTTGATCCTGATATTCTGGTGCTTGTTGGTGGCTCGTCGGCGAAAACCATGTTGCGCACCAAGTCCGGCATCATGAGCCTGCGGGGCAAATGGCAGAAAGTCTTGATAGGTGATCATGAAATAGACGCCATGCCATGCCTGCACCCGGCATATTTGCTTCGCACCCCCAACCATAAGGCGTTGGCCTGGAAGGATTTATTGACGATTAGGGCGCGCCTGACTGAATTGCAGGAAGCGGCAAACGCGTCTTAAGTAAGCTTCAGCGGATAAGACAGAAAAGACATATTGTGTCGCCTGGGGAGATATGCCAATTGGCGGACCATCACTAATGGTGATTGTACCGACATGGCACCTGCCATATTGGCGGTAGTTTGAGGAGCCCGAACTGATCGGGTGCCCGGCATGACCGGGCGAAGGCGGAGACCGGCTGATGTTGCGTCAACTGGCTGCATTGTTTGCTCTCTTGGGCGGAATGATTTTCCTGATGCTGGGCGGAGGCCTGCAAGGCATCCTGATCCCTGTACGCGGGCAACTGGAAGGTTTCACCTCGTTTCAACTGGGTTGGATTGGTACCGGCTGGGCAATCGGCTTCACCATTGGCTGTATTGCTGTGCCTCATCTGGTGCGCCGTGCCGGCCATGTACGTACATTCAGCACACTTACCGCCCTGTTATCCGTTTCGGTCCTGTTAAACGCGCTGTTTGTCGATGCAAATATGTGGATCCTGTTGCGGGCGATGGCCGGTTTCTGCTTTTCCGGCTGTTATATGGTGGCTGAAAGCTGGCTCAATGAGCGCGTCAGCAACGAACAGCGGGGCAGCCTGTTTTCGATCTATGCAATCACCACCATGGTCGCCATGGCGGCTGGCCAATATCTGCTCGTCGTTGCTGAACCGACCCGCGATACCTTGTTCATGATTGGTGCAATTCTTTACGCATTGGCCGTTGTGCCAACCGCCATTTCCAAGGCCCAGTCCCCGGCTCCACTGACCAGCGTGACCATCGACATTCCCGGCCTATTCAGAAATTCACCGGCTGCTGCAGTCGGCGCATTTTTGTCAGGTGTTATCTCTGCGGCCTGGACCAATTTCGGCCCTGTCTTCGGCCAGCAGGTGGGCATGTCCAGCGCCCTGATCGCCACTTTACTGGCTGCAGCGTTGGCGGGCAGCGTCATATTCCAATACCCGCTCGGCAAACTGTCCGACATGATTGACCGTCGCTATGTCATGGTCATCGCCGGCATTATCGGCGTCGGTGCCGGTTCAATGATGACCGGACTGGCGCAATCCAACTCCTTCAGCCCGTTATTTTTTGCAGCTGTGGTGCTCTATGGCGGTGTCATCTATTCAATTTATTCGCTGGCGGTTGCCCATGCCAACGACTTCGCCGACTCGTCGGATTTCGTGAAAATTTCCAGCGGCCTTTTGCTGGTCTATGGCTTTGGCACCATGGTCGGGCCGCTGTTTACCGCGCAGATGATGGATATGATGGGACCATCGGGCGTGTTTTCCACGACAACAATTGCCCACACACTGTTTGCCGGATACGCGCTGTACAGAACCTTCCGCAGAAACCAGGTGGACGAAGAGGAACGCACCGACTTCCGCACTTTGGGACTGGCCCGCACCAACACGCCTGAATCCTATGTGCTGGACCCGCGGTCTTCTCCCGATTCCTATGTTCTGGAGGAAGAAGACGAATTGCCCCCAATGCCTCCCCCGGTCAAGGTCGAACTCGACTAAGCGGCGAGCGGCGAGCGGTGGACGGTGGTTGTGGCAGCGAATGGCGGTAATCGAATGCTCTCCGTGCCAACCGCATTCAAAGTCAATCTCCGCTACTTCGCGGCCTGTTGTTCCGTTGCCAATCGGCAGATCAGATCGACATGGCTTTCCAGCCATTGGTGATCCAGTGGCAACCCTGCAATGAGCTTTCTAAAGTATGGGACGGCGATTACCATTTCGATCAACGGTGTTACGTCCACATCACTGGCAACTTCGCCACGTGATTTTGCGGCTTCGAATGCTTCTCTGACGTATTGGAAGCGATCCTGCATGAAAGTGTTGATGACCGCGCGGGTCTGGCTGTCAGTTGCAGCTGCGGCAACAACTTGGGGGGCGACCTGCCCCCAGGGGGTATCGTTCAGCGCCGTTACCAAACCACCCAATAACCAAATCAGATCAGTTTTCAACGGACCATTCGTCTTTGGCGAAAAGACCTGTGAGGTGGCCGCACGTAGAAATGCACTGTTTCGCAAGTCGTGCAGCGTCGGCCAATGTCTGTACAACGTGCTTCGTGAAATGCCGGTCGCGGCACTCACAGAAGCATGTGTGACTGCCAGAACGCCCTCCTCCTGAAGAAGTTGGAGCGAGGCATCCAGGGCATGTGTGCGCGTAGCGATTAGCCGCGGGTCTTCATTTTTTTTCATAAAACTCCAATCTATAGTACAAATTGTTGCATAACAGTACAACTTGTTTTATAGCAAATTCACGGGATCAGTTCGTTGACCCAACTTAGACTACCAATTTCGGTGCAGACGGCAAAATGCGTGAAAATCTCTCAGTGCACGGTCTGGACCAAACCGCGAATTTGAATATCAACACAAATTATGGAGTTTTTGGATGAAGAAGATTGCGAGTGTATGCGGCTGTGCGATGGTTGCTGTCGTTGCCTTTTCGGCCGTGGCCATGGCGGATTCTCATGTACCGAGTTCGGTCAAAGCGCGCCAGGCGGTGATGGAGTTGAATAACTATTATCTGAGTATTCTGGGCAAAATGGCATCGGGCAAAACCAAGTATGACGCAGAGCTTGCAATCGCGTCGGCCAAATCGCTTAAACTGATAGAGGCTGAAGGCATCGATCAAAGCACCATGTGGGCACCGGGGACGAGCACAGCTGAGTTGGGTGACGCAACGCGTGCCAAACCGGAAATCTGGACAACCTGGCCCGCGATCATGGAGCCCATCAAGGGTATCAAAGTGTCAATCAACGCCATGGTCGATGCCGCTGGAACACTTGAAGGTTTGCAGAGTACTATCGGAGATGTCGGCAAATCTTGTGCGGCCTGCCACAAGTATCGCGCCAGCAGATAGCAGTTTTGCTTATGTGCCGTCGGGCGCTGCAAAGAAACAGCGCCCCGGCATTGGCACAGGGCAACTAACCCTAACTCCGCACCGCCAGGAACTTCTGCACCGATTCCGACGACCAATCCTTCAAATGACTGGAAGCCGCGCGAAAGCTGTTGACTGCTTCTGCCGTCAAAGGATCACGGGCTGCAAGGCTGTCGAGTGCTTCGCTCGTTGCGATGCGAGCAGCTTCGATGATGTCTGCCGGATAATCCCGCAACTGAACGCCTTTTTCCTCAACCAGAACTTTCAGCCGCGCAGCATTCATCCACTCAGATTCACCCAAGGCCAGAATGTTTTCGGCCGCACATGCATGTTCCACAATAGCCTGTAGATGATTCGGTAATTGTTGCAGGGCTGCTTTTGACACCAGTGCCTCACCCGTGCCGTTTGGTTCATGGAATCCTGGTGCGTAGTAGTATTTGGCAGCCTTGTAAAAACCCATAGCAAAATCGCTGGAAGGGCCGAGGAATTCAGTCGCATCGATGACACCGGATTGCAGGGCAGTGAGAATCTCACCAGGAGCCAAGGTGACCGGTGAAGCTCCAAGCAGGCGCATCACCTCGCCGCCCAATCCCGGCATGCGGATTTTCAAACCGCGCAGGTCCGCAACCGACTTCAATTCTTTCTTATACCAGCCCCCCATCTGAAAACCGGTATTGCCAGCCATGAAGGGCTTGATCCCAAAGGGTTCATACAACTTGTCCCAGATTGCCTGTCCACCACCGTGATTGATCCATGTGATGTGCTCGATTGGGGTCAGACCGAATGGGCCAGCAGTAAACAACGGGGCCGCCGAAACCTTGCCACCCCAAAACAGCGACGCGGTATGGCCCATATGAGCAACACCACCGGACACCGCGGAAAACACTTCCAGTGCCGGCACCAATTCGCCTGCGGCGTGGAGTTTCACGGTCAGTGCCCCATCGGACATTTTGGTGATGGAATCGGCCAGTCGCTGAGCAGTCACGCCGGGGCCAGGCAGGTTTTTTGGCCATGAAGTGACCATCCGCCATTCAATCTTGGTTTGCGCGATGGCCGGAGTGGCCAGTGCGGCTCCCGGTGCAGCCGCTGCTATCAGGCTCAGGGCATTGCGTCGATTAATGTTGGTCATGGTGTCAGTTCCAATATTGGTGAAAATGATGAACCGGACCTGCCCCGGATCCGATCTCGAGAGTGTCTGCGGCGGCAATGGCCTTGATGATATACTCCTTTGCCTTGTTGATGGAGGTTGGCATGTCGTCGCCTTTGGCAAGAAACGACGTTATGGCAGAAGACAAGGTGCAACCTGTCCCGTGGGTGTTGTTGGTGTCGATAAAAGGGCCCTGAAACCAGCTGATCGACCCATCTGCTGCAACATAACAATCGTCGGCCCGATCACCGCCCCTGTGACCACCTTTCAACAACACAGACTGCGCACCCATATCGATGAGGTGCTGCGCCTGCTGCTGCATCTGCTGATTTGATTGTGCCGGACTGGTTTTCAACAACCGCGCCGCTTCGTGCAGGTTGGGTGTGATCAATTCGGCAATCGGAAACAGGTGTTTGACCAGCGATGATTCTGCGTCATCTGCCAGCAATGGATCGCCTGATTCAGCCACCATCACTGGATCGAGCACAATCGCGAATTTCGCATCCTGTTTCAAACCTTCCGCCACTGCTTCGATGGCTGCGGGCTGCGACAACATGCCGATTTTAACTGCGTTTACAGTCAGGTCGCTGAACACCGCGTTCATTTGGGCACGGATAAAATCCGCCGGCACATCATGAATGGCGCTGACCCCGAGCGTATTTTGTGCGGTCAGCGCGGTCAGCACGCTGGCACCATATACGCCACAGGCGGAAAATGTTTTCAGGTCGGCCTGAATTCCGGCACCGCCACCTGAATCGGATCCTGCAATGGTCAATGCGATGGCAGTCATGACAGGCACCTGTTGGTAATTTGTTTCAACTCGCGGGTTGCCATCGTTACATCATCAGCCATGAAAATCGCTGATATGATGGCCGCGCCATCTGCGCCGTTTTGAAGAACCACCTCAAGATTGCTCGCGTCAATGCCAGCGATTGCACCCACTGGCAGATCCGGCGCCGCCTGTCGAAAATGCGCAGCGATTTCCCGCCAGCCCTGCAGGCCAATATTCGACGGATTATCTTTCGACAAAGTGGTATAGACACCGCCAATACAAGCGTAGTCGATTAAATCCAGCGGTGCTTGCACGGCGTGTTGCTCAGTCTTGATCGTCAACCCGATAATCGCATTCGGACCAAGCAGGCGACGGGCATCCTTTGGAGTCATATCCGACTGACCGACGTGAACGCCTTCGGCTTCCACAGCCAATGCCACGTCCACCCGGTCATTGATCAGCAAAGGCGCATCATATCCAGAAAGTGCCTGTTTGATGGTGGTGGCATTTTCGATCAAAGATCGGGTATCGCCTTCCTTGTCACGGTATTGCAGCAAGGTAACACCCCCATCAGCGGCGGCACGTGTTAGATCGGCCAATGCGCGGCCACCTGTGCGATGCGGGTCAATAATGCCATAAAGCGAAATATCACAGCTATTCATAACAGCCGAGCTCCCTCCGCAATGTCGTCTTCATCAAGATTGGCCAATGCGTCGAGGAAATGAGGAACAAAGGTTCCCGGCCCCGCAGATTTGCGAGCAGCATGATCTCCAGCCAGCGCAAAGAAAGTCAGAGCCGATGTGGCTGCCAGCAGGTGATCTTCCTCAATCGCCATAAAACCGACCGCCAAAGCTGCCAACGAGCACCCCATTGCGGTCACCCGATCCATTGTTGGGCTACCGTTTGCGACACACATGCTGCCTTGGCTGTTGCGGATCAAATCCATTTTGCCAGTCAGCGCGATGGTTGTATCTGGCCAGTTGTCGCCGTCTTGCTCTTGTTTGGCGTCGATTCCGAAAAGAGCTTCAAACTCTGAGCCATTGCAACGAACCAGCGCCGGATTTTGTTTGAGCAATCGCATGGCCAGATTCAATCGCGCCGGAGAGGTTTGCACAAAAACCGGATCCAGCGCCCAGGGCGTTTTCAATGAATCGGCTGTTGTCACCGCATGGCCTATCGCCCTGGTTCGCTCAGCATCCATGGTGCCCAGATTGATCAACAAGGCATCGGCCATTGCGACGAAGTCGGCAACCTCTTCCACGGCAATGGTCATTGAAGGCGTCGCCCCGGACGCCAGCAAAACATTGGCAGTAAAGTGCTGGGCAACTGAATTGGTAATGCAATGAACGTGCGGACGCGCGGCCCGAAAGCGGGTGACGCACTGGGCGATATTCGCTGCTGTTACTTCGGGTGGTTTTTTGGCCATCCCATTCCCTCCGCCGGCACAATCCGGATCAGGTTCAAAGAGTTGATGTTGCCATCTCTCAGCCCCGCATGGGCACCTCTATGAGAATAGTCGTGGTTTAGACCCTGCTTCGCCTTTCGGCAAGAGCTATCTTTTGCCGGCAAAGAGGCCGTCAGGCAGCCTTCGTGGTGCCATCCGTTGCGGCCTGGATGGTTTCCCACATGGCCAGCGGTGTCACTGGCATGTCGATATGCTGGATGCCATATTCGCGGTGCAAAGCATTGACCACGGCGTTCATCACAGCCGGTCCGGCGCCAATGGTTCCCGCCTCCCCGGCTCCCTTGATACCCATCGCGTTGGTGGTGGAAGGGACGTTGCGGGTTTCAAAGTGGAAATCCGGAAAGTCCCCAGCCCGCGGCATCCGATAATCCATGAAACTTGCTGAAACCAGCTGACCCTCTTCGTCGTAGACGGTCTGCTCCATGATGCATTGACCAATGGCCTGAACGACCCCGCCATGTACCTGACCGGCCAGCAGTAATGGATTTACCGTGGCACCAAAGTCATCAACCATCGTATAACCAACAACCTTGGTCACCCCGGTCTGGGGGTCAATCTCCACTTCACAAATGTGCGTGCCGTTCGGATAGGTGGCTTCGTCCTGAACGAAATCGCCGGTGGCCTGCAAAGCCGCGTCACTGGCCGCAGCGATATCGGCAAATGTCATTGAGCGGTCAGTGCCCACAATGCGAACTTCGCCATTGATCAGTTCCAAGTCGCTGGCAGCTGCTTCCAACTTATCAGCCGCAACCTGCTTGATCAGTTCTGCGAGCGCTTCGCTGCCGCGTTTGACAGAAACTCCGCCCAGCGGAATTGACCGCGAACCACCGGTACCGCCACCGGCTTCCAGCTGATCGGTGTCGCCCTGTTGGACGTCGATGGAATCGATATCGAGGTTCAATGCTTCGGCGGCAAACTGTGCATATGCCGTCCTGTGCCCCTGCCCGTTGCACTGGGTGCCGATCAACAAGCTGATTGTTCCATCAGATTTGAGCCCGAGCTTGGCAGGTTCAGAGCCGGCAAAAGCACAGGCTTCGATATAGGTGGACATGCCGATGCCGCGGATCTTGCCCCTGGCTTTGGCTTTTGCAGCTCTGTCGTCAAATTTGCTCCATTGCGCCACTTCCATGCATTTGTCCAAATGCTCGGTAAACTGGCCGGTATCATATTTGTGCTCAAAGACAGTTGTGTAGGGCAGCGAGCTTTCAGGGATCGCATTAATCTTCCTGATTTGATCCGGGCTCATGTTACGATCACGAGCACACTGATCCACCAGTCGTTCCAATGCATAAATCGCCTCGGGACGCCCGGCACCGCGATAGGCATCGGTAGGCGTGGTATGAGAATACACGCCGCGAATAGCAAACCGGCAGGCTTTGATGTCGTAAATACCGGTCGCGATCGTTGTGCCGAGCGTCGGTATAAACGGTCCGAATGTATGCAGATAAGCTCCCATGGCGGCGATCAGATCCACGTCGAGCGCCAGAAACTTGCCATTTTCATCCATCGCCATGCGCATGGTCACGACATTGTCACGACCATGGGCGTCAGCCAGAAAATGCTCGCTGCGGTCACCGACCCATTTGACTGGTCTGCCGAGTCGCTTGGCGGCAATCAGGGCCAGAGGATATTCGCGGTAAGGAAACACCTTGGTGCCGAAACCGCCCCCGACATCGGGTGTAATCACCCGCATCTTTTCAGGCTCTATATTGAGGCAGCGGGCAACATTTTCGCGCATGCCGTGCACGCCCTGCGATCCTGTGGTCAAAATGTAGCGGTCTTCTGCTTTGGACCACTCAGCCAGACAGGCCCGTGTTTCCATATAATTACACACCAATCGACTGTTGATCAGTGTCAGTTCGGTGATGTGTTGGGCATTTTCAAAGGCGGCTTTTGTTTCTGCGACATTTCCTCTGCCAAACTCAAAAGCGATGTTGTTGGGCTTGTCTGGATAGACCAATGGCGCGTCATCCGACATGGCACCGACCGTGTCGACCACCACGTCCAACATGTCATAATCAACTTCGATTGCTTCTGCTGCCTGCTGCGCCTGGTCAACACTATCGGCCACAACAAATGCGATGGCATCACCCACATGACGCACCGTATCGGCGCATAATAGCGGGATATCTTTTGGTGTTAGATTTGTGCCATCGACCTGTTCCAGAAGCGTCTGGCAGCGCAGGTCGCTGAAACCTTCCAGTTCGTTCGCCGTCAGCACCAGATGAACACCGGGCATCGCGCGGGCGGTTTCAATATCTTCGATAGCAAATGTTGCATGCGCCACCGGCGAACGCAGCAGGCTGGCGTGAAGTTGTCCTTCCCGGCTGATATCGCTGGTATACTGCCCCTGCCCGGTGATGAACTTGGCATCTTCCTTGCGGACAACTGATTGTCCCATACCAACTTTTTGACCAAATTTCGGAGGAGTAAATGCGTTCATGAGGATGTCCCGAATGACCAATTGCTGGCAATTGGATGTTGCTACCACTACAGCTTCTAAAATTGTGATTTATCCAACAATTGCAAGGGCGCAGGCCAATCGCCGAACAATTTATTGAGTCAACCAATTGCGCATAAGCTTGCAGGCTGCCAGAACAGGGCGACGAACCAACCGGACAATTCATTTGCTCAACCCTTCCCAATATGCCGAACGGTTTTCCAAAATGCCGGGGAACCTCAAAGGATCCTTGACGGTAATGGTCGCCGCTGCGGGCTTCTCTGTCATGGTGATGTTGGTCAAGCTTGCCGGTGAAAGGCTAGACGTCACTCAGATCTTGCTGGTGCGACAACTGGTCATGATGGTGATCGTCTTGCCTAGCGTTTTGAACCATTTTCCCGGGTGCCTCAAAACCGAGCGGTTGGACCTTCAGATCATCCGTGTCGTTTTTGCCTTGATAGCCATGTTGTGCGGATTTTATTCGATCATTCACATGCCCCTCGCGGACGCTGTGGCGATTGGATTTGCCAAAAGCTTTTTCGTCACCATATTTGCTATCTGGTTGCTCAAGGAAGTAGTTGGAATTCGCCGTTGGATGGCGGTGGGTATTGGGTTTGTCGGGGTGGTCGTGATGATGCGCCCGGGACTGGAGGGATTTGATCCGGTATCTATTTTCGCCTTGATAGGCGCCGCCGGGGCGGGGCTGGTTATGGTGATCATCCGCAAATTGTCCCAGACCGATCAACCGATTACGACGCTAAGCTATCAGGCATTTCTTGTGGCGTTCTGCGTTGCTGTTCCAGCGATTTATTATTGGCAGACCCCGACGGCCTTTGAATGGGGTTTGATGATCGCCATCGGCATCGTGTCCTATGGGGCGCAGATGTTGAATATCTACGCCTATTCCTGGGGCGAGGCATCGGTTCTTGCTTCACTCGATTATGTGCGCCTGCTTTATGCGACATTTCTCGGCTGGCTGATTTTTGACACGTTTCCCGGACCCTATACATGGCTCGGTGCACTGGTCATTATCGCAGCTTCCATCTACACGGTTCACCGCGAGCGCAAAGTCAATACACGTTTGGCCCGCAGCCCCGATGGTCGCGGCTTTACCAATACCTGAAGCTCTTAGAGGCGTTCAGGCTCAGCCTTCACGCATGGCGTGAAAGGCGGTCAACAATCCAGAAGTCGAACCGTTGCGATCTTCAGCGGGGGCCTCTCCTTTGACCATGGGAAGCAATTCTCCGGCCAGTTCCTTGCCCAGTTCAACGCCCCACTGATCATAGGAATTGATATTCCAGATGACCCCCTGAACAAAGACCTTGTGTTCATACAGGGCTATCAGCTGGCCCAGAACATGGGGGGTCAATTTGGGATATAAAAATGTGCTGGTCGGGCGATTGCCGGGAAACGCCTTGTGGGGGGCCAGTGAAGCAATCTTGTCGGCAGGCAATCCTGCTTCTTGCAATTGTTGCTCGACCTGCTGGCGCGATTTGCCAAGGGCCAGCGCCTCAGTCTGGGCAAAGGCATTGGCAACCAGTTTTTGATGGTGATTGCCAATCGGGTCATTGGCATTGGCGGCAATCAGGAAATCGGCGGGAATGATTGACGTGCCCTGATGGATCAATTGATAAAATGCATGCTGTCCGTTGGTGCCTGGTTCGCCCCAGACAATGGGGCCGGTTTGGCCCGCCACATCCTCGCCATCCAGTGTGATGCGCTTGCCGTTCGACTCCATATCCAGCTGCTGCAAATAGGCAGCGAAGCGGTGCAGATGCTGGTCATAGGGCAATACCGCGTGGGTATCATAGCCGCACACGTTACGGTGGTAGATGCCAATCAGCGCCATCAGTAAAGGCACGTTCTCGCGGGCCGACGCAGTTTGAAAATGCTGATCAACTGCGTGAGCTCCACCCAGAAACTCTTGAAAAGCGTCCGGGCCCACCGCCAGCATCACCGACAGGCCGATAGCCGACCAAACCGAATATCGTCCGCCGACCCAATCCCAGAAACCAAAGGCCCGGTCGTCGCGAATTCCAAAAGCCTTGGTTTTTTCCAGCGCAGTGGACAAAGCCGCAAAATGCGCCTCGACCGCTGCCTCACCGCAGCGCTCGACAAACCAGTCACGGGCGGTCTGCGCATTGGTCATGGTTTCCTGGGTGGTAAAGGTCTTGGAGGCGACAATAAACAGCGTTGTGTCGGCGTTCAGGCCGGACAGTACATCAACAATATCAGCGCCATCGACATTGGAGACGAAATGGACATTGGGCCCGTTTTGATAGGGAGTTAATGCAGCGGCGACCATGACAGGGCCCAGGTCGGAACCGCCAATGCCAATATTGACAATATCTGTGAACGGACCGCCCTGCCCGGCAATCGAGCCATCGCGAACACCGTTTGAAAATGCCGCCATGCGTTGGCGAACGGCGGCGATTTCAGGCTGCACATTCTCACCATCCACTATAATGTTGGCATTGGTCAGATCCCGCAGGGCTGTGTGTTGGACAGCGCGATCCTCCGTGACATTGATGTGCTCACCCGAAAAAAGGGCAGCGCGGCGGCCAGCAAGGTCGGCGGCATCAGCAAGCGCAAACAATCCATCCAGCTGGTCGGCGTTCAGGTTGTTTTTTGAATAGTCGAAATGAATGTCACCACATTTGGCTGAGAGGTTTTCGAACCTGTCGGGGTCCTGCTCAAACAGTCCGGCGATTGTCTGATCTGCCGCTTCTGCATGCAACCGCTTGACCTGTTGCAAGGCATTTTGTGCTTCCTGTTTCATTTTCGCTCGCTCAACTTGGTTTCTCACCGGTTAATTTTTGCCACCCATGGCGGCCTTAACCACATTGCCGGTTAGACTTTTGTTCATAGTGCTTGTTAGCTCGGAATTCACCCAATGAAACCAAACTTTGCCCATCTCTTTTGGAGCTGGCCATGTTTCACCGAATACACAGCTTTGGTAAATGCACACGCGGCAATGTCGCGTTTATGACTGCTAGCGCATTGCTGCCGCTTTTGACATTGACAGCCGGTGGATTGGAATTCGCCGAACGCCAGCGCATTGAAATCTCCATGCAACATGCGGCCGATACTGCAGTGATGGCGGCATTCGATAATAGCAAGCGCGGATTTCGTAAAAAAATGCGCATTGCACACCAGTTTTTTGACGCCAATTTTCAACATGCCCACCGGGTAACACGGATCAAAAAACGCCTCGCCGGCAAAGATCAGCGCAAGCGGCTTGTCTTGACCTACCAAGCCAGCGGGCAAGTGCAAAGCCTGTTCGGTGAATTGAATCCATTCACCTCCAATACCATCAAAGTAACCTCGCGCGCCGAACTGATCTACCACTCAGCCCGCGGTCCGCGTCTGATCTCTGCAAGTTCCTCACAGAGCAAGAGCCAATAGCGATCTGACCCGATAAGAAGTGACTTTACACGGCGGACACGGCATAAAGATGCCTGACATTCGCCGGTAGACTGACTTCAATGCGCACAAAATCAACTCCGACAATCAAACTCAAAGACTACAGGCCTGCGGTATTTGACATCCGTGATGTGCATCTGGATGTCTCGCTGGACCCCGAACACACGCATGTGAATGCCTCCATAACTTTCCTGCGCAATGATCACACGCCACCACACGCATCGCTGGTTCTGGATGGTGATGAATTGAGCCTGACAGGATTGTCCATAAACGGTGTCAGCGTTGATCCGAAGGACTACACCGCGACACCTCAGCGGCTGGAAATTCGCAATCTGCCCGAAGATCAAATGTTCAAGCTGGACATCCGCACCGAACTTGCACCCGCCAGCAACAAGAAACTGATGGGCTTGTATCAAAGCAATGGAGTTTATTGCACCCAGTGCGAGGCGGAAGGCTTTCGCCGCATTACCTATTTTTTCGACCGCCCGGATGTGCTGGCCATCTATACGGTTCGTCTGGAGGCTGACCGGGCCTCTTGCCCGCAGCTTTTATCGAACGGCAATCCGGTCAAGAAAGGCCGGATGGCAAAGGGGCGGCATTATGCAATCTGGCATGATCCCCACCCAAAACCATCTTATCTGTTTGCCATGGTGGGCGGTGATCTGGATGTCTATAGCGACAAGTTCAAAACTGCTTCGGGCCGCAAAGTAAAGCTCAACATCTATGTTGAGAAAGGCAAAGCCGACAGTGCAGAATTTGCCATGGATGCGTTGAAGCGCTCGATGACATGGGATGAACAGGCCTATGGCTGCGAATACGATCTCGACGTATTCAACATTGTGGCGGTTTCCGATTTCAACATGGGAGCTATGGAGAACAAGGGCCTCAACGTCTTTAATGACAAATATGTTCTGGCCGACCCGGATGTCGCAACCGACACCGATTATATGCATATTGAAGCAATTATCGCACACGAATATTTTCACAACTGGACCGGCAACCGCATCACCTGTCGCGACTGGTTCCAATTGTGTTTGAAGGAAGGGCTCACCGTATATCGAGACCAGGAGTTTTCATCTGACCAACGCTCCCGCCCAGTGCAACGCATCCAACAGGTGCGGGGTCTCAAGGGAAGTCAGTTTTCAGAAGACGCCGGACCGCTGGCCCACTCGGTGCGCCCGCAGGCCTATAAGGAAATCAACAATTTCTACACAGCCACCGTCTATCAAAAAGGTGCCGAACTGGTGCGTATGCTGGCGACGCTGGTGGGGCCGGAAGCCTATCGCGCCGGGACCGATCGTTATTTGAGCGACAATGATGGCCGGGCGGCTGTTGTGGAGGATTGGCTTGCAGCATTCGATGGATCTGAAGGCTTTGATCTGCAATTATTTTCCCGCTGGTATGGCCAGGCCGGCACGCCGCAACTCAGTGTTCAGGAAAAATTCGACAGGCGCAAAAAAACCTACACGCTGAGCTTTCAACAGTCGGTTCCGCCAACACCTGGACAGGCCAGAAAACGTGCTGCGCCGATCCCGGTGCGATTTGGTTTCATCAGTAGAACCGGTGAGGCAGTCACTCTGAACACCAAAAGCAAGGCGGTGCGCGATGACGTCATCGTTGTCGACAAGAAACAGATGAGTGTGACGTTCAACGACGTTACGCAAAAACCCGTTGTGTCATTGTTGCGTGGATTTTCTGCACCCGTTTCCCTCAACTTCAAACAAAGTCCCTCCAACAGATTGCTGAGGGCAGCCCATGATCCGGACCTGTATAACAGGTGGGAGGCATTGAATGGGTATGCCATTGATATGCTTGTTAAAAACACAAGATCCAGGGTCATCAACGTCGCTGAGGTTGATGCGAATTTTGTCCAGGCAATTGTCCATACCGCGTTCGACGACAGCCTCGATCCGGCTTTGCGAGCACAGGTTCTAACCTTACCGAGCGTCCAGGATATTGCCCGCGAACTGGGCCGTAATGTCGATCCAGACGCGATTTTCGAGGCCCGTAAGGCTGTGTTGACGGCGCTGGGCAAAGCCCTGGGTGCAGAAGGTGTGGCCCAACTGGAGCGACTCAAACGGGCCACCAGTCGCGCTTCGGATGCCAATCGGGCGGGCGCATTGCGCGCCCTGAAGAACGCTCTCCTGCCGCTACTTGTTCAGGCAAAGCAGAAAGGAGCGCTGGAGTTTGGTGAAAAACAATATCGCAATGCCCGCAACATGTCGGATCGCATGGCCGCATTGACGGTGTTGATGTTCAACCAGTCTGACGCAAAAAAATCCAAAGCCGCACTGGACCATTTCTATAAACGCTTCCAGGACAATCACCTTGTCATCGACAAATGGTTTGCCGTTCAGGCGATGTTGCCCGGGGCCCGCGGTCTTTCCCGCATCAAGCAACTGACCCGCCACGCGGCTTTCACATTGAACAATCCAAACCGCGCGAGATCACTTCTGGCACCCTTTGCAAATGCCAACATGACGGCATTTCATCGACCTGATGGAGCCGGGTATGAGTTTTTTGCTGATCAGGTTCTGAGCCTCGACGGGATCAACCCGCAAGTCGCTGCCCGGATGCTGACTTTAATGAACAATTGGAAAATGTTTGATGCCAAACGCAGCCGCAAAGCAAAAAATGCGCTGCAACGCATTGCATCAACTGACGGCCTTTCACGTGACCTGCAGGAAATTGTGGATCGCACACTTTCCTGACCGATTCCTGTTGCAAAATTTACAAGATTTAAGGGTGGACAAGGCCTGTTGACTGGATTCAAATGAAAGTGATTCGTTTTGCTGCGTTGGGGCGGTTTGGCGGCAGTTCTCAGTAAAACAGTATTTGGTTCAGGAGGCATGGAATGGAGCAGGCGAACGCCAATGGCGTACGCGTCGGCTGGAATGATTCCCGAAACGGTGAATCGAACCGGCATAGTCACAGGCAAGCGCATGCCTCCCCGCTTCTCGCGCTGAGCGGCCATGCAAGACAATTGTCGGCTCCTCTTTGGACCAAGTTTCTTCGTTCCGAAATACTACTTCGCCGAAGCATTCCGGTTTTGATCATCGCTCTGCTTGTGATGGTCGCCGGCGCCCGAACAGGCTCCCTGCTAGGATCAGCCCAACGCCTGCAGGACACCGCGCACCAGCAGATATCACTTATCGCCAATCATTTGTCGCTGCGCATTGAGACCGGCAAGATGTCCCAAAGTTTCGTGGGCGGATTGCAGCAGCAATCCGGATCGGCCTTGCTGGAAGAAGCGAAAGCGGGATTGGACCTGCCATCTGGCCCTTCGGTTTATTTGTTCAACCTGCAAGGCGAACTGGTTGCGCAGTCTCCACATGATCCGGCGTTTGAACGGGTAAATCTTTCCCGCCTTGCCGGGGGCAACCAGATGATAACGCTATCCGAGCGTCACGCAGGAGTGCGTTCCATTCTTCTGGACGGCGAACACGCTGCCTACGCCACATTGCACCCGGTACGCCTCAACGATGAAATTGCCGGTCACCTGATGGTAAGTTGGTTGCATGAACAATTGTATGTCAACTGGCACCAGCAGGTCAGACTTAACATCACATTGTTTCTTGCCATCAGTTCCGTCCTTTTGGTCTTCCTTTACGCTTACTTTACGCAAGGGGCACGGGCGCGTGAGTCCGACAACCTCTTCCTTGAAACAAATGCCCGGTTCGATACGGCGTTGGCACGTGGCCGTTGCGGACTTTGGGACTGGGATTTGTCCCGAGGCCGCATTGTCTGGTCTCGTTCGATGTATCAGATGCTCGGCATGGAACCGACTGACAAATTTATGGGCTATGGCGACCTTGCACATCTGCTGCATGCCGATGATCAGGACATGATCGCGCTGGCCAATTCAGCCTTCCAATCCAGCCAGAAGCAGATCGATCACAGATTTCGCATCATGCATTCATCAGGCACATGGGTTTGGATGCGCATTCGTGCCGAACTGGTGCGCTATAAGGGTGCTGATCCGCACTTGATCGGCATCGCAGTTGATATATCCGAACAGGAAGCGCTGAAGCAGAAAAGCCGTGATGCAGATATCCGACTGCGCGATGCCATCGAAAATATCTCTGAAGCTTTCGTTCTGTGGGATTCCAAAAAACGTTTGGTGATGTGCAACAGCAAATACCAGCAATTGTATGAACTGCCCGCCAGTGCTGTTACCAACGGCAATTCCCATCACGAAGTCATGGCGCAAAGCAGAAAACCAAAAGTTCGCCATCAGATCAAAACCGACCGCAAATCTGACAAAGGCGTACAGACTTTTGAGGCCCAGATCGAAGATGGCAGATGGCTTCAGATCAGCGAACGCCGTACCCAGGATGGCGGCTTTGTGTCTGTCGGCACCGACATTACCCAGATCAAGCGCAATCAGGAGAAGCTGGTTGAGTCCGAGCGTCGGCAAATGGCAACAATTGTCGATTTGCGCAAGACCCAGCAGGAATTGGAACGCCAGGCTCAAAAGCTCGTCGAGTTTGCCGACAATCTCAACGAAGAAAAAATGCGCGCCGATGCAGGCAACAAGGCCAAGTCAGAATTTTTGGCCAACATTTCCCACGAATTGCGCACCCCGCTGAATGCCATTATCGGCTTCTCAGACATTATGCGCAGCAACATGTTTGGCCCGCTCGGCTCCAACAAATACGACGAGTATGCGGACGACATCCACGATTCCGGAAACTTCCTGCTCGGCGTAATAAACGATGTTCTGGACATGTCAAAAATCGAGGCCGGGCGTTTCCAGTTGCAGCCGGAAACGGTTCACCTGCACGAACTGCTCGATGAAACATTGCGGATCATCAAGGTTCAGGCTGATGAAGCGGGAATTAAGGTGGGACAGAAAATTCCAAAGGCTCTCGAATTGGTGGCTGACCGTCGGGCCGTCAAGCAAATCCTGCTCAACCTGCTGTCCAATGCGGTCAAATTCACCCCCGAAAACGGCAAGATTGATGTCACCGCCAAGGCGCTCAAACATGACGTCAACATTGTCATCCGCGATAATGGAATTGGCATATCGCCAGAAGCTCTCGACCGTCTGGGCCAGCCATTTGAACAGGTTCAGGATCAGTTCACCAAAGACCACAAGGGAAGCGGCCTGGGCCTCGCGATCGCCCGTTCATTGACCGCCCTGCATGGCGGCACATTCAAGATTACATCTGAACCCGGCAAAGGCACCACGGTTTCGGTGCGGTTGCCGTTTAAATGCCAACAGCCGAAGTGCATCTCAGAAGACGATGCGGAAGCTGCTTGATCTGGCAGAATGTGGATAGCCGCCGCCGTGCTCGGCGGCTTGTCCAGATTTAAAGTTCGTCGCGATTGCGTGAGTGACGACGCTTATGACGGCGCTCACCGCGTTGTCCGCGGCGCATGCCCTTGTGGCCCTTGCGCATTTCAGACTTCTCGACAAAACCGTCATCGTTACGGTCCATCAGCGCAAAGCGCTTTTTCGCCCGGTTTTCAATCTCGTCTTTGGTAACTTTGCCATCACCGTTAAAGTCCATGCGCTCCAGCATACGTGCTGCACGGCGTTCGTCGCGCTGACGTTGAATGCGGTCGGCCATTTCTTCAACGGAAATTTCTCCGTCTTTATTGCTGTCGGCCTTGTCGAACCTGGTAGATGCCTGATTGACAAGTTCTTCGAGTGTCAACTTGCCGTCTTTATTAGCGTCAGCTCTCTTTAGAAGCTGCCCTTGGCGCCCCTGTCGGTCTTGCGCCAAGACAGCAGTGCTTGCCATAGCGGCTACGGATGCAGCAGCTATGAAGATGATTGAAGTTTTCTTCATGTATCAGTCCTTTGTTGTCCCAGCCCCCTGGGAATGTGCAGCATAGGTTTTTAACCGCGCGAGAAATATTTGCCGCACTACACGTCGACTGTCTTTCAGAAACGCCTCAGCGGACTTCATGTCCGGCAGATCAAGCTGTCTCAGCAACAGTTCGATCATGCCTCGGGGCCCATCCTTGGGATGAACTTCACTATCAAGACAGAGCCTTAGAACCTGAATGACATTGAGATAATTAGCGCGTGCCTGCTGCAATGTCACATTATCATTCTGTAATTCTAGTACAGATATTTCGCCGAGGGTTTGTGCGGTCGTAGGTTGTTTATCGACCCGGCTGAAGAGAATTTCGGTCTGTGCAAGGAACTCAATATCGATCAGCCCCCCCTTCATCAGTTTAACGTCCCAATCGTCGCGTGGCGGCCGCTCCTCATCCATCAGCGTGCGCATCTCCAAGATATCCTTCGACATTTTGGGAAGGTCGCAATTTTTGGTAATCGACTGCCTGATCACTTTGGTGACTTTGTCGGCAAAATCTGTTTGCGAACCCAGAACCCGGGCGCGGGTCAGCGCCAGCTTCTCCCAGGTCCAGGCGCTTTCCTCGTAGTGACGCTCCAGAGCCACCAGACTGGTTGCAAGCGGACCGGCAGCACCATGCGGGCGCAGGCGAAAATCCAACTCGTAAACCACACCTTGAGCCGTCGGTGCATTCATCGCGGCAATCAGGCGCTGGGTAAATCGGCCAAAATATTGTGATGCGTGTAGCGGACGCCGCCCATCGGACTCGTCTTGATCTGCTGAATATTCATAGATCAACATAACATCGAGGTCTGATCCGGCGGTCAATTCATGCGTGCCAAGATTGCCCATGCCGACAATCGCATAATTGGCGCCCGGCACCTTGCCGTGATCTTCAACGAATACTTTTTCAACCCAGTCGGCCATTGCCAACAGCAGGGTTTCGGCCAGCAGCGAAAACATTTCTCCCGCTTCCGCTGCCGTCACCGCACCGCTGATCAGGCGAATACCGACCAGAAAGCGCTGCTCGGCTGCAAATACCCGTACCCGGTCCAGACCATCTTCATAATCCCGAGCCTGGCTCAGGCTGCGGTCGAGAGCCGACTGCCAGAAGCTGATATCGGGTTTGATGTCAAAAAAGCCGGGTTCCAGCACACCATCGAAGACATGCGGGCGGCGGGTGATTATCCGGGCCAGTCGCGGAGCCGCACTGAGTACGAGAACCAGCAGATTCAGCAATTTGCCGTTCGATTGAAGGACGGAAAACAACTGAATGCCAGCTGGCAAGCCTTGCAGGAAAGTATCAAAGGCCCACAAGGTTTCATCAGCCCTGCGGGTTTCCACAAAGGCCTTCAACAAAGCAGGAGTCAGCGCAGTGAGTTGCTCGCGCGCAGCGGCTGACTGAACCACGGGATGGCGTCCATAATGCCAACCCTTGACGATGCCAATGGTCCTGGACGGTTCTTCAAAACCCATGGATTGAAGGCTTTCTATGGTGCCGGGATCGTCATCGTCACCGGTAAAAGACAGGTTTCCAAACTCTGTCGATAATTGATCACCACTGGCAAACAGAGCAGCATAATGTTTTTCCACCGTCTCAAGATGGCTCACCAACAGCGTCGAGAATTTCGCAACTGATGCCATCCCACAAAGGCGCGCGACCTGATCCAGACCAGCATTATCTTCCGGCAATGTGTGGGTTTGTTCGTCGGCGATCACCTGCAATCGATGCTCCACATCGCGCAGGAAGGCATAGCTGATCGCCAACTCTTCTGCCACCGGTTGCTCAATCCAGCTTTGTTGATGCAGCAAGTCCAGCATTTCAACCGTGCGTTTCTCCCGTAACACCGGATTGCGGCCTCCAGCAATCAGCTGTTGGGTCTGGACAAAAAACTCGATCTCGCGGATACCACCCCGCCCCAGTTTTACATTATGACCGGGAACCGCAACTTCGTTGTAGCCGCGATGGGTCTGTATCTGACGCTTGATCGAATGGACATCAGCAATCGCAGCATAGTCGAGATAGCGCCGCCAGATGAACGGCGTCAGTTCGCTTAAGAAAGCTTCCCCGACCTTGACATCGCCCGCCACAACCCGCGCCTTGATAAGGGCGGCACGTTCCCAGTTCTGACCGCGCGATTCATAGTAGTTGAGGGCAATTGGCAGGGGAATCGCCAGAGGCATCGATCCAGGATCAGGGCGCAGCCGCAGGTCGGATCGAAAGACATACCCCTCGGCTGTGCGCTCCTGAAGAATACGCACCAAAGACTTGGTCATGCGAACAAACAATTTTACGCTCTCATCAGGATCAGTGATCGCTTCTACACCCGGGTCGAAGATCACAATCAGATCAATGTCGCTGGAAAAATTCAGCTCCCCGGCTCCGTGTTTGCCCATGGCGAGAACAAAATATCCGCTGCCCAGTTCCGGATCATCAGGAACAGGCAGGGCAATTTTTTCCTCCTGATGCGCCCTGTTCAGAAGATGGCGTACCGCTGCTTGAACTGCGGAATCAGCAGTGCGACTGATCACCCGGCTGACCTTCTCCCAACTCCACCAACCCCCAAGATCTGCCAGACCGCAAATCAGTGCGGCCTGTCGCTTGGCCTGGCGCAGTCGGATGCCCAATTCAGCCTCGTCCTGCAGATGAAAATCATTCGATTCTATTTTCCCCAGACAGTCTTCCAGAGCTGCGTCAAAACCGCCCTCATGACACTGTTTGACCACCGGCGGATATTGCCGTGCCAGATCGGCAAGATAGGGCGACAGGTCAAACACCGCCTGCAGAAATCGGACTGTAGGTAGAGTCTTTTCAAGTGCTTCGGCAAAAACACTCAGATCTTGCTGCACAGTGCGTTCGACCCAATCGACATAACGTCGCTCACCATTACCTGAACTCCGCGCCTTGAGCTGCACAAGCGGCTCAACCAGCTTGCGCCCTCCTGCATCTGCGAAATCGGTTGGTTTGAACCCGGAAAGTTGTTTTTTACCCATGCCCCATAATGCCAGTCACGCTGTGCGCGGCAAGCAAATTTCTGCACAAAGTCCTGGTTGATTATCACTTAGATCGAGTTTTCCCGAATGCAGACTGGCGACAGCCTTGACCAAGGCCAGCCCCAGCCCTGATCCGGGCTTTGTCCTGCTTGCATCAAGACGCACAAATCTTTCTGTGACTGCCTGTTTTTGGTCTTCCGGCACTCCTGGCCCGTTGTCGCAAACGCTGATACACGGCGCACCTTTTTGCTCAAACAGGCGGATTTCAATTTTTGGCTGATCCGCTGACAGCCCATATTTGAGAGCATTGTCCAGCAGATTGGTCAGTGCCTGGGCGATCAATTCACGACTGCAATGCGCCGTCGGCTCAGCATCAATGTCCAAAACCAACTCGATATCCAGTTCTTCAGCAGAAGGCTCAAAAAGTTCATGCACGTCCCGGAGGATGGGAGCCAGTTGGTGCTGTTCAAATTGAACCGCCCGCGCCCCAGTTTCGACCTGCGATATCATCAGCAAAGCATTGAACGTGTTAATCAGACCGTCGGCATCGGCAATGATATCCTGAATGACACTCTCATCATGTGGCTTGTCGAGCGCTGCTTCAGCCCGGTTACGCAGACGGGTCAAAGGTGTTTTCAGATCATGGGCGATGCTGTCGGACATGACGCTGACGCCGGTATTCAATTTTTCGACCCGTTCAATCAGCCCATTAAGGCTGGAGGACAGGCGGTCGAACTCATCCCCCGAGCCAGATAGCGGCAGTCGCTGTGACAGATCACCATCAATTATGCGTTGGCTGGACCGGGAGACGGAATCAATGTGTTTGAGGGCACGACGGCCGACCAGAAACCACAGCACCAACCCGGTCAGCACCATGATGAACAACGAAAATGTCGAAGCCCGTCCGACGATATGCCTGAATCGTTCAGCATCGCCAATGTCACGCCCCACCAGCAGGCGCAACCCGCCCGGCAAAATGAACACCTTGGCTATCGCCTTGCTTTCCGGATCTGCATCGCCGTAGCGCAGATAATCAAATGGCGGCACCTGCCAGCCTTCCTTGAGCAAAATTTCACGGTCGAGATCGCGTACATTACCGGCAATGATCCGCCCTGAAGCATCGGCAACAAGATACAGATTGGCACCCGGCTGGCGCGAACGCCGCTCAATCATCGGAATCAACTGACGCACACCACCGCGGCGCGACTGGCGGGCAATCTGGGCAATCTCCTCATCCACCGTCGATTGTATCTGCGAAATGATCAATCGGCCGGTATTGTAACTGACATACGCGACAACACCGACTGCCAGTATACCGAACAGGATCGTATAGATCAGCGTCAAACGGACGGCCGTCGTGCTCAGCAATTGACGCAATCGGTTCATGACGAGTTCGGCCTATTCACTGACATCGTCAGGCTGGGCCAACCGGTAGCCGCGGCCGCGCACTGTCTGCAGAAGTGCCGTGTCAAAATCCTTGTCAATTTTGGCCCGCAGACGGGAAATATGCACATCAATAACATTGGTCTGCGGATCGAAATGCAAATCCCAGACGTGCTCCAGCAACATGGTGCGGGTAACAAGACGCCCTTCATTGCGCATCAGATATTCCAACAGCCGGTATTCCCGCGGCTGCAGGGTAATTTTTTGACCCGCCCGTTCTGCGCTGTGACCAATGCGGTCGAGCGACAAATCGGCGACTGTCACAGTTGTGTCGGTACTTTGACTTTCAGCGCGCCGACCGAGAATTTCCACCCGTGCCAACAATTCCGAAAAAGCATAGGGTTTTGACAGATAATCATCGCCACCGGCACGCAGTCCGGTCACCCGGTCATCTACCTGACCCAACGCAGACAGAATTAGCACAGGGGTTTTCATGCCCGCCTGACGCAGGTTGGAGATCATCGTCAGTCCGTCCTGTTTCGGCAACATGCGGTCAACGATCATCACATCATAGGCCATTTGCGTGGCCTGTTGTTCTCCAGCTTCCCCATCGCTGACATGAACCGTTTGATGACCATTTTCATTCAACGAGGCAACCAGTTGCTCGGCCAGTTGCTGATCATCTTCAACAATCAATATATTCATCACATCCCCCTTTCACGTCCCCTTGAGCCATTTACGCTTAATACGCTGGCACATTTGAGTGATACAACCTGTAATAAGCAAAAACGAGCAGCGGTTTTGATCCGCTGCTCGTAGCCTGCTGCCGGTGCGGTTTTGGGGAAGAGGAGCGGAACCTCTTGCACCATCAACAGAACCTCGTATCAGCCGCTGGCGATGGGCAATGCGACGAAGCGACTGCGCTCACCTGTCTGGACCTGAAACAGGATCGCCTTGCGTTCATCTTCCATTGCCTTGGTCACCGCGAGGCCAACATCGTTGATCGTCCTGGTATCGCGACCATTGACCGAAACGATGACGTCACCAGGCTTTAGGCCTTTTTCTGCGGCGGTGCTGCCAGCCATCACATTCGAAATCACGACATTCTCACCGGACTTTGTGATTGAAAGACCCAGCTCATCAAGCTCGACTCCGGTCGATTTTTGTAGCTCGTCGACTGGCACTGCAGCCACCTTGTCTGGCTTAGGCAGACTGCCAAGAGTGACATCAATGGTTTCACGCTGACCTTCGCGGAACAGGGTGATCTGAACTTTTTCTTCCGGCTCAAGACCAGCAATTTCGCGGGCCAGAGCCTTGGGGCCTTTTATGTCCTTGCCATTGACCTGCAAAATGATGTCGCCGGAACGAATGCCGCCTTTGAAAGCCGGGCTGTCAGGCTGGGTTTCGGCAACAATGGCACCGGATGCCTTTTCGAGACCGACGGATTCAGCAATATCCTGTGAAACCGGCTGAATTTGCACCCCGAGCCAGCCGCGGGTTACCGAACCGGATTCGATCAGATCTTTGACAACTTCTTCAGATGTTTTGGCGGAAATCGCAAATGCGATACCAACATTGCCACCGGAAGGCGAAAAGATCGCCGTATTGACGCCAATAACTTCGCCATTGAGATTAAACGCAGGGCCACCGGAATTGCCTTTGTTTACGGCGGCATCAATCTGGATGAAATCATCATACGGCCCGGACCCAATGTCGCGCCCACTGGCGGAAACAATACCGGCTGTCACCGTGCCACCCAGACCAAAGGGATTGCCAACGGCGACCACCCATTCACCAACGCGACTTTTCTTTTCAGCAAAAGACACATAGGTGAATTTGGATTTGGTTTCGACTTTCAAAACGGCCAGATCAGTTTTTGGATCAGTGCCAATCAGTGTTGCATCATGCTCATCGCCGTTATTGGTGACGACAGTGAACTCAGAACCACCTTTGACGACGTGGTGGTTGGTGACGATGAAGCCATCTTCGGAGACGAAGAATCCTGACCCCTGAGACATGCCAAAGCGTCGAGGAGCCCGACGCTTATCATTGCGTCGCGGATTACCACGCTGGCCAAATTCCGGCCCGCCGCGCTCGCCGTCAAAGAAACGTCTGAACGGATGATCTTCCGGCAATTGGTCAAAACCAAAGCCTCTGAAATTAAATCCCTTGTTGTTGGCGGGTTGTATCTTGGCCTTAACGCGAACACTGACGACGGCTGGAGAGACGGCTTCCACAACATCGGCAAAGCTTGGCGCCTGCGGAGCCTCAACGCGGACAGCATCTGCCAGAACCGGCGTGATGGGGTTGACGACACCGCCTATCAGAAATGCGCTTGCCAGCCCGACTGCAGCAACGCCACCGAGAAGTTTGGTTTTGGGGGTAGTTTTGTTTGTCATCATTTCCTCACAGAATTTGACATGTCATTTTGCAGAGCCGTGGCGAATGGCACGTCCTGCGCTGGCCTAATATGGCGCACCGAATGTGATTGTGTGAGGGCCGTTAAATTAATTCTTCGTAACGCACCGGGAACTTTGCCGAGAACCGGGAGAGGCGAAAATCAGTCTCGATGTTGGCGCAATATCTCTTGCAGTTCGTTCTCATCTTGCTTGGAAAGCGCATCTGATTTGACCGATTTAGGAGATCGGCTGGTCGCTCGCCAGGCCAGAACTCCCCCCACCAGAAGCAGCAATATCGGCGTCAGCCACAGAACGGCGGTATGCCAGGCGAAGACTGGTTTAAGCAGGATAAACTCGCCATAGCGGGCGACGAGAAAGTTGCGAATATCGTCGTCAGTTTTACCGGCCAGCATCTGTTCGCGCACAATTTCACGCAAGTCCTTTGCTACATCAGCATCGGAATCGCCAATAGATTGATTTTGACAAACCACACAGCGCAGTTGCAAAAACAGCGCCTTTGCTCGCACCTCCATCTCTGGTGACAATGTGGTCTGTGCCAGTGCGGACGTTGACGCGGCAGGCATTAACCAGACAAACAGCAAGCAGGTGGCAACAAAGCGTCTAAGCATGGGACGCGGCCTTACCTTTGCTCTTGCGACGGGCCGGCGCGCCAATTCTCAAACGTCGATCCGACAGGGAAATCACCCCGGCAATAACCATGATCACCGTGCCAAGCCAGATCAGCAGAATCATCGGTTTCCACCAAATACGCAAAGTCACATTTCCGTCGCCCTCAACATCGCCAAGCGCGAGATAGAGTTGAGAAAATCCGAAAGTGTGGATCGAAGCTTCACTGGTCGGCATCTGCCTGGCGGGAAAGAACCGTTTGGAAGGCGTTCCAACAGCAACAATTTCGCCGCTCTTAAATATTGAAATGCGAGCGCTTCGTTCCGAATAGTTATCTGCAGTGCGCGATGCATATCCTTCGTGGCGCAATGAGAATTCGCCAACCACGACGCTTTCTGCTGGCTTTAAAACCGTAATTGTTTCGGTTTCAAAGGCGGTGACACAGACAATGCCGAGCAAAGTTACACCAATGCCGCAATGTGCCAGAGCCGTAGCCCAAACCGATCGGGGCAGCCCGGCCAATCGACGTGAGGCAACTGCCAGAGTTGCCTTTCTAAGTCCGGCCCGCTGGATGACTTCGGCAAACGACCCCACCATCAACCACACGGCAAGACCAACCCCCAGCGGTGCCAGCCATTGGCCTTTTTGGGTGAACGCGCCGGTCAAAATGATCACCAGAATGGCGGCCAGAAAGGCAAACATCAGCCGTTGAGAAATACCCAGCAGATCACCCCGCTTCCAGGCCAGAAGCGGCCCGAAGGGAACAGCAATCAACAGCGGGATCATCACCAATCCGAAAGTCAGATTGAAAAATGGTGCACCGACGGAAATTTTTGCGTCGGTAAACGCCTCGTAGACGACAGGATAGAGCGTCCCGATCAGCACCGTAGCAGCAGCGGCGGATAGAATGAGATTGTTGAAGACCAAAGCCCCTTCACGCGATACGGGCGCAAACAGTCCACCGGCTTCGAGTCTGGATGATCGCAATATAAACAAAAACAACGCGCCACCGACAAATGCGCTCAAAATGGCAAGAATGAACAGGCCACGGGTCGGATCGCTGGCAAATGTGTGTACTGAAGTAAGAACACCTGAACGCACCAAAAACGTGCCCAGCAGAGACAGGGAAAAGGTCAGGATTGCAAGCAGCACAGTCCAGATTTTCAACGCATCGCGCTTTTCCATCACCAGTGCCGAATGCAGCAAGGCTGTGCCGGATAGCCAAGGCAGAAAAGACGCGTTTTCAACCGGATCCCAAAACCACCAACCGCCCCATCCCAGTTCATAATATGCCCAGTAAGAGCCCATTGAGATTCCAGCCGTCAGGAAGGTCCAGGCAATGAATGTCCAGGGACGCACCCAACGGGCCCATGCAGAATCTATTTTGCCATCAATCAATGCGGCAATGGCAAAGGCAAATGTGATCGAGAATCCAACGTAGCCGAGATATAGCATCGGCGGATGGATCGCCAAGCCTATGTCCTGCAAAATTGGATTTAGATCCTGGCCTTCAAGTGCGGCTTCTTGTCGTGCAAAAGGATTGGACGTCAGCAATATAAACAGCAGGAATGTCGCCAGGAGCCACGCCTGAACCCCTTGCACATTGGCTCGCAGACTGGGTGGCAAAGCAGAGCCAAACAGGCTCACTGCTGCTGCAAACAGCGCCAAAATAAACACCCAAAGCAGCATCGACCCTTCGTGATTGCCCCAGGTTCCCGTCAGCTTGAACAGGAATGGCATTTGTGAATGAGAATTCTGCCAAACATTGACGACCGAAAAATCGGAAACCGCATAGGACCACATCAGCGCGCCAAATGAGAGTGTTACAAAGAACAGAATACCCAGCGAACTCGTGTCCGCTGTCGCCATCAACCTTCGGTCACCGCTAAAAGTTCCCCATATCGGCACGATGCTCTGAACCACAGCCAAAGCAAATGCCAGAACGAGGGCCAGATGACCGAGCTCAACAATCATTTCCCGGCACCCTCCTCACCCTTCCAAACACCCTGCTGCTTGAGCTTTTCTGCCATATCAGCCGGCATGTAATTTTCATCGTGTTTGGCCAGAACCGTATCAGCACGAAACACTCCATCGGCAGCCAGTGACCCTTCGGTAATAATCCCCTGCCCTTCACGAAATAGATCAGGCAATATCTTGTTGAATTCCACCACCACGGCTTCTTCCGGATCGGTCAGGGTAAATTTGACGTTTAGTCCTTCACCCTTCTTCACCGACCCCTGTTCAACCAACCCAAACAGGCGTATGCGCTGGCCCGGTTCAACACTCGCTGCCTTTAGTTCACTTGGGCTCATGGCGAATGAGATTCCTGACCTTAAGGCATACATGGAAAGACCGATGGCCAAAGCCATCACGCAGCCGACCACTGCGATCCACATCAATCGGTTGGTGCGGCGGTTCACGGGTTTTCCTCTTTGCTGACTGGTGGCTTCAATCCAAGCTGGATGGCCTGTTGCTGCAATTGTAGAATGATTTCATCCTGATTTGAAAATGCCAGATGCGCTTTTTTCAGTGCAGCCTGTGCTTTATCCATTTTCCCCAGCACGGCGTAGGAACGAATAAGCCGGGTCCAACCGGGTAAATCCTGCGGGTTGTCTTCAAGACGTGAGGCTAGATTTGCCACCATGCCTTCAATCATTTCGGCCCGGTCTGCAGCTGACAGATTGGCTGCGTCCTCCACCTGTTCTGCGCTTGGCCCGGCCAATGTGTTGGGCGTGGTTTCGGGTTCCGGCAATCCCAGTTTGCCGCGAATTTCCTTTTGCTTGCGGGCAACCATCGATTTCCACTCTGGATCACTGACACGCAGCGCCGCAAGATCCGTCCAGCGGGCCAGAGCTTCTTCCAGTTTCCCTTCTTGCTCCTGGGCAATTGCGAGATAGAACCCTGCTTTAGCGAGCTGCGGATTGGACTTAAATGCTGTCTCGAACAATTGCCGAGCCCGGACCGGCACAATATTGTCACCTGCAACTGTCAATGCCTCGCCAAGATCGGCCAACCGTTCAGGAGTCGCGCCGGAAATGCGGATAATTTCCTGTAATGCGCGAGCCCGGTCCATTGGCCGGTTCATGCGACCATAAACACCGGCCAAGACTGACCAGCCCTGGGCATCATCGGGATTTTTCGCCAAATGTCGTTCGGCAATCACCACCATCTCGTCAATCGAGGTGTTTTCCAAGTTTGCGGTAGCTCTTGCGTGAAGCGGTTGATCAGGCTGGCCCGGAGAACCGGTATGAAGATAGGTCGCAAGGACGATCACCGGCAGTCCAACCAACGCAATTAAACTGGCGCCGATTGATGGAATGCTCCCGGATGCAACGGATGAAGTAATTTGGTCTTGAGTGCGGGCTTGCTTGAGAATGCGGCGCGATATTTCTGCTTTTTCCTGGGCCAGAGACTCAGCTGCCGTCTTATCGGAGGCAACCTTGGCTTCCAGTTCATTCAACTGATCAACATAAATATCCATCGGCTGGACTGCATTGGAAGACTGCTCAACCCTGCGCGCTAACGGCAGCAAGATGCTCAGCACCGCAATAGCCAACATAACAATTGTGATAACCCAGAATAACATAGGTTCTAATTAACTACCGCTCTGGCAGTTGCAATGCACATGTTCGTCAAATCAATGAGAATAGTCCAATTTGTGCCGCCTATTGCACCAAACGCCATGATCCGCCCTGTCGTCGACAGGCGGTACCGTTGATCCGCTCGTTCTTCGACTTTTTCACCAGAAAATGAGAAAACCGTCGGCAACTGGACTGTCCGACCCGAAACGGTTGAGTGACCATCACGCTGCCGGACACGTCATCTGACTCTTTGCCCCATTTGACAGGTTTACCGGGCTCACCGAACTCCAGCGCCTGCAATTCAGCCACCGACAGGGCGCCACGTTCTGTATTCGACAATTCACGGCCGAATTCTTCATCGGACTGAAAGGCCAGGGCGTTGCTGTTTTTGCCGCTGATAGAATTGTCACCGGAATCTACCGAGTGGCTGGACATGGCAGTGCTACAGCCCGCCAACAAGGCGCAGACGATTAACAGGCCAAATCTATTCGATGTTGTAGTCACGCAATTCACCTGTGATCCCATTCCACTGTTATTTACTACTGGCTGCCAGTTTTGGCAAAACAATGACCGCTTTCAATCCACCGGATTCAGAATCTTCCAATTTGAAGCTGCCGCCATATTCGGTCGCAATGTCAGCGACAATCGACAACCCCAGTCCCGAGCCAGGCTGCGATTCATCCAATCGTGTACCACGTTTCAGCGCACTGTCTTTTTGATCTGGGGACAGGCCAGTTCCATCGTCTTCAATTTCAATTCTAAATTGTCCGACGCCGCCGGCTTCAACCGCCTGGTCCTGAACACTGACCAGCACCGAAGTTTTTGCAAACCGGGACGCATTTTCCAGCAGGTTACCAAAGATCTCCTCCAGATCCTGCTCCTCGCCGCGAAAAATTATATTCTCATCGCATTCAAGGATTTCAAAGTCTGTGTCGGGCACCAGCCGCTGCATCACTCGCAATAGTTTTGACAGAATGGGAAATACCGGAGTGCGACTGACGATGACATCGCGTTGAGCGGCAATGCGCGCCCGATCCAAATAGGTCTGCACCTGGGACTTCATCAGGTCGGCCTGTTCCGCAATCAATTCCGACTGGTCCACATTGGGTGTCCTGACCTCATTGACGATGACGGCCAGCGGCGTTTTCAAAGCATGAGCAAGATTTCCGACCTGGGTACGGGCTCGCTCAACAATCGACCTGTTTGTGGTGATCAACGCATTTATTTCACCCACCATCGGTTGGATTTCTACAGGATAGGTACCATCGAGCTGTTGTTTTTCTCCCTGTCGCACATCATGCAGCGCATTTGTGGCTTCCAACACTGGGCGTAATCCAAGGCGAATAAGAAAAAACATCACCAGGATTGTACCGGCACAATAGAGCAGGAAATACTGGATCAATGTGCGGTTAAACTGGGCGACTGACATATCCACATCACGCGTGTTGCCGGTTACCCTAAACTGATAAAGCGTCTCATCTTCATCCAGCGTGAGCTGAGTTTCGAGTTGCATCAGAAGTTCGCCGGACGGGTCGGCAACGATTGAAACGCGCCTGAAATCAGCGTCAAACGGAGTGGTGACTTCTGCGGGAAGTTCCGCCAGATCACCGGAAAATGACGCCGAATGGGCTATTGGTGTGTTTGCCTCCTCCGATTTGGCAATCGTCCAGAACCAACCTGAGGAGAGTTCCACAAACCGTGGATCACCAAAATCCGGCGAGCCGACTACATTGCCCTGCTCATCGATTTCAATCACTGACATCAAGTTCTGCATATATGCATGCAGCAACTGCTGGAAGCTTCGCCGCTCATTGTTGCGCACCATGGTTGACAGGATTATCCCGGTCACCAGCAGCGCCGCAGATGCCCACAACGCAACCATTGTCAACAGACGAAATGCTAGTGAATTGGGCAGGATACGGGAGAGCAAGCCGGATTATGCCCGGTAGCCAAGTCCGCGCACGGTCTCGATAATCTCGGGAAACAGTTTTTTGCGCAATCGACCGACAAACACTTCAATAGTGTTGGAGTCCTTGTCAAAATCCTGGTCATAAAGATGCTCGATCAACTCGGTGCGTGATACCACCTCTCCCTTGTGATGGATCAGATAGGAAAGCAGTCGAAATTCATGGGACGTGAGTTTGACAGGTTGATCTTTGTAAGTAACACGAGACTGTTTTGTATCGAGACTGACCTCGCCAACGACTATCTCAGAACTCGCATGGCCGGCCGCACGTCGGATCAGGGCGCGCAAGCGGGCCAGCACTTCTTCGGTGTGAAACGGTTTGGCAACATAATCATCAGCGCCGGCGTCAATGCCGGCGACTTTGTCACTCCACCTGTCGCGGGCGGTCAGCATCAACACCGGCATGTTTCGGCCATCACGCCGCCAGTTTTCCAGAACGGTGACGCCATCCATTTCCGGTAGCCCGATATCAAGTATGACCGCGTCATAGGGTTCTGTATCGCCGAGGAAATGTCCTTCTTCTCCGTCAAATGCCTTGTCGACCACATAGCCTGATTCCTCCAGCATATGTACCAATTGGCGGTTCAGGTTTTCATCATCTTCTACAACAAGGATGCGCATTAATTCGGGTCCCCAATCTGAGCGGCACCGTTAGATTAGAGGTAATTGGCAAATAATACGAGTAGCAGCCCTTATTTGGAAACGACAAATGTTTTGCGCTTGGGCGGTCCGCTGGACGGCTTGATCAATAACTTGATCACGCATTTACCACCGCGCGCAGAAACACTCAAAATGCTGCCGCCTTTGGAGGCGGCGAGGCTTGATGCTCGCGAACTACAGGATGCCGCTTCAGCCGGGGCCGGCAGCAATGTGGACGCGCATAACAGGCCTGCGGCAAGGGCCAGATTGATAATCTTGGTAGGGACAAGCTTTTTCATGTGACGGTCATAGCAAGTTTCGTCTGAACGCGACATGAACAATTTCTATTCATTTCGCACAAAGTGCAAGCCAACTGGCATTGTGTTGTTTGATCTCCCGGATGGTGGCATCAGAATCCAGCCGCGACCAACCGATTGGGCCAAAACCCAAACAGGAAATGTCACTCGCGACGGAATCCGTCATCTTTGCGCAATTCGTCAGCATCAGCATCGCCAATATCACGCCGGCGGCGCGCCAGACGCAGTTTTTCCAGGAAATATTTGGATCTGGCGCGATGTTCATGGGCGATCCGGCGGCGGATTTTGACTTCCTGTATCCGCCGACAAATCCACCGCAACGCAACCAAAAGTTGCCGCAAAGTATGCAAGAATGAAAATATCGCCGCCACTTCATCAGTCGATCATGCTGGTTGCGCTGATCCGACCGACAACCGCGACCATCGATCCGCCAACCGCAACCAGTTGCAGCACGACATCGATAAACGCAGTTTGGGTTGCATCATCAATTTCGATGTCGAAAGCCGAAGCAGTTGCGGCAATCAGGGCGACAATCGAGCCCCAGATGGTTCTCGAAAGGTACCATTTTTTGAACGAGTTCATGGGTGTTTCCTTTATTACAGGGTGGTGGATATTGAAGTTTGGGGACCGTCCCCAACAGTGTCGCTACGTTGTGCAACGCTGATTTCAAGATTTGTCGGCATGGTTCCGAATGCGGCAATTAATTCGCCGTGAGATAGGACCAGTTGTGGTTCTGTGGATGTTGCACTGAAAGAGCGCTGCAGTTCGTCGGTCAGGGTGACGTGATAGGTCTGGGAACCTTCACTGAGTGGGATTTCTATCGCCGTCCAGTCATCTGAATTTATCCGGTCACGCCTGATCCAATTTATGGTCACATTTCCAGGAGGGGCAGACCGGGCCCGAAGATGAACAGGCGCATAAGGCAGCTGACTGCGATAGCCAGGAGTAAATGTCGTCAACGAAAATTCCGGACCATCCAGGGATTTCCCAACTGGGCCGACCAGCCAATTGGTTTCCAGACCACGTAAATTGTCGTCACCGGCAAGCTTTGTCACCGCCTGATTTAGGACAATCACAGCCGCACCGATGGCCGCTCCCTGTCCGGCCTCCTGTTCGGTGCCGGCCTGACCGCGCAGCAGGCTGGTCAATTCATAGGTTTGCGCGCCGACAAGTTCGGCCCCTTCAAATTGCAGTATTTCATAAGCACCGGTGCGGCTTTGCACCGCCAGTGCATTGCCGCCGTTGAGCACAAGTTCCCGGCTGAGAGACGCGACTTTGCCGTGATGAAGTTTAATGCGGGGGTGCGATCTACGATCCCAACGACCAATTGCGTCGGTGGCGTAAAGCTCGGTTTCCAAAACGCCAATAAAGGCCGCATTGCCGGTGGACTGCTGATAGGAGTGCCCTTCATTGCCCGGCGACGCATAGACGGCTAGTTCCCCCGGCCAGGGGCTCGCTGTGACCGCCAGACAATTGCCTCCATTGCCATCCAAAAGAGGCAAATGGGGCAGATCCATGAAGCGGCAAAGCGGTCGACCGAAACCATGATGGGCGTGTGTCCTCGATTGACCTTCCCATCCGGAGGATGATTCAAATTCGCCCTGCTCGATGGCCAGGGCCGTGAGTTGAAGGTCCTCACCAGATTCAATGCGCGATATGCGCCAGGCTGGCGCCAACGGGCCATCGCTGAACGCAATCACATCCCCAACGGTGAGATGAGAAAATGCCCGTGACACTCCAAACGCCACGGTATCACGGGCCGTCCAACGTGCATGCAGCCAAGCTTCCAACAGGGGTGAAGCACAATCACGGCCAATAATCAGCGATGCTGACATGGACTGTTGCCGCAAATTGTTTCGGTTGTTGCGCGAGGCCGCGGTCTGGGTGTCCTGGAAATCGAAATTTGGATCGATATGCGCCAATTGTACCGAAGTTGGCAGGTCGCTCTCCTGTTCAGTGACATAGTTCAGCGCTGCTGAGTCAATTTCGTGAACGATATCACGGGGCATCAAAATGGTGACGGGATCAAGGCCTGGCGACCTGAAATGAACAGTCCCCGCATCCTCAAACACCGAAAGCCGGAACAGGGATATCAAAACTTCCAACGCCTGCCGCGCAGATGCCTGCTGTGCCACAACATAGCCATCTACGATGCCGGTAACCTGTTCGACATTATAGTTCGCAATGCCGTTCGAAACCAACAATTCGGCCAAAAGATCTGCCAACCGAACCATGCCAAGACGTCCATTGAGCCAATGTCCTGTCTGCCAATTCGGGGAATCGCTCCAAATATCAACTTCGCTGGGAAACGCCGGATAGGGGCGTGCATCCCAGGCCCAGAACTGAGCCTGTTCGAAATCCACCATGGTGCCGTCATACTGGTTCGACTCCGGATTGTTGGCATTGTCGCCACTGCCGCTACCGTCGGCGCCGTCGCCGAGCCAATGTTGTTGGTGGGCTTCAATGAAGGCTGATTGCATTTGATCGTTCCGCCCGCCATTGGAAAAATAAGGCAACAGGCTTTCGGAAGATTTCGGATCAACGAATACATTTGGCTGACCCGCTCCCTTGTTGACCGCGGGGCATCCAATTTCGGTAAATATGATCGGCTTGCTTTGGGCCAGCCAGGGACCGGGCGTCGCCAGTTCGGTGCCGGCACGTCGATCATAATGGCGGTTTTGCCACCATGAAATCAGATCCTTGTAGCGATATATCCATGGCTTGCCCAAACTGTCTGTGATCGCGGTACGAACGCCATATTCGCGATCGAATCCGGAAGCATAGTACCAATCAAACCCCTCGCCGCCCGCCACCTGACCTGCCAGCATCGCTGCATCGCTGCCGGTGCGACCAACACCATCGGGTGATCCCGAACTGCGCCAGTCGCTGAGCGGCACATAATTGTCGATGCCAACAGCACCAATCGACGAACTCACCCATAGAGGATCAAGATTGAAATAAACATCACCAGAGCCATCAGCGGGATGGAAGCCAAAAAATTCGCTCCAGTCTGCTCCGTAGCTGATCAGACATTTTGAAGAGACGACCGTGGCCACATCATCGGCAAGATCCTGCAGGGCCTCAACGAAGGGAAATGTCTGATTCTCGGCACGCAGTGACGTCAGGCCGCGCAGTTCCGAGCCAATGAGGAACATGTCGACCCCACCAGCTGCAATGGCCAAATGTGCGTAATGCAGGATCATGCGCCGATAACCCCAATCGGAAATACCCTGATGGGTAACTCCCTCCTGACCTGGAACAAACTGGTTGACCTGAGCACTGCCAACAAGGGCCACGACCTGCTGACGTGCAACGCTGGTGCCATCGGGCGAACCAGGTTCTTGAGGTGCCGGATGGCATGTGATGCGACCCCGCCAGGGGTAGACTGCCTGCTCGGCACCGCCATACGGGTCGGGCAATCCGTTTTCTTCAGCCACATCCATCATCACAAACGGATTGAGGCAGACTTTGATGCCGCGTTTCTTGATCTCCTGTATGGCCCGAACAATGCTGCCATCGCTGGGGGTCCCACCATAGGCCGGATTGCCATCGCGATAGGAAACCAGACCAACGGACCCGCGCGCCAGCCCCGCTACCTGCCACTCACTACCCTGTTCCATGTTCCGGCTGGCAACTTCAACCTTCGGTTTGATCTGACAATGACCTGCCCTCAGATCATCGCCAAACCAGCTCACCACCAACGCGATTTGCTTCAGGTTCGGGCAAAGCGCCAACAACTCGTCCAACGACGCCAGAAAATCGGTTTCGGCAACCGATTGGTGAGTGTTGAGGCGTGAACTTTCAACTTCACTCAGCGCTTCAACGACAGGTTCGGGGTCATAGCCAAACTCAGTCGCTCCTGGGATCATATTGACCGCGAATAACTTCCTTTCCAGCTCACCCAGAGTACGAATGACTTCCACCGCAATTTGCGGAATGCGATTGCCGTAATCTTCCAGCGGGAAGTTTTCGAACACCAGATAGGCCTGACCGCGATAAGCAGGTGCGTTGCCAGCACCCTGTTTGGCTTCAATCAGACTATCGGGTTGCTGGGTTTCACTGCCGACATAGCGGCGGATTACCATTTGGGATTGCTCCAACAATCGTCCGTCTGCCCAGATGCGACCAATATGGGCAATTTCCCCTTCGCAGAGTCCAATGGCGAAATTGCCGAAATAGCTGAAGCTGGTGACGGTGGTTTTGGGTCCACCTCCACCTTTGCCGCCTTGTGATTGAGTTTCGGTGGATTGAACCTCCTCAAAACGCGTCGCCCAGATGATCTCTCCGGCAATCCGGGCACGGCCATATACTCTGGGTATAATCGCCCCTTCGCGAGACGTCAGAATTTTGGCGTTATCAAACTGCGGACCGACAATGGACTGATCGTCGGGTCCAAATATCTGCTGGTCAACATAGGCACCTGCCATTGCGCCCAATGTGCGTCCCACAACCGCCCCTACCGGTCCGCCTATTGCACCGCCAACGGCTGCACCGACGGCCTGAAGTACTATAGTTGCCACGAATCAGGTCCCCCTCTGCCGGTCGCCGACCGATGGAAACCGAAAAACTCCTGCAATCCGATCCCGCCAAAATCCCGACAATGCGCTTTCAACAACGCTCGCACCGTCATAGGCGTGGATGAAACTGCTGCTGGTGGCGAGGATGCCGGCATGTTTGGCGGGTGCGTTGCGGCGTAGTCTGAAAACAATGAAATCGCCGGCCTGCGCGCCCTCACTGGGCACGGGCTGGAAATGGCTCTCACCTGCCTCAATCAATCGTTCCCGACCGCCAATTGCCGACCAGGCGGATGAATAAGGTGGCACCGGTTCTGGCTCCGAACCTTCGATCTCGCGCCAAACCCCGCGAACAAGTCCCAGACAATCGCAACCCACATGTTTCAGCGAGGCTTGATGCTGGTACGGCGTGCCCAGCCAGTCGCGCGCGGCTCGAACGATGCGGGCAGCGTTGGAAGAATTATTCATGATTGTGTGCTGTTTCCGTTGAATTGGTCGCAGGGTTACTTCACCAGCGGACTGCCGTCGTGCCGATCGCCCTGAATGGCATAAGAGAGGGCAAAGTCCGTTCCCGGCATGTGGGGAAATCCACGAAACCGAAGCTGATTGGCAAATTTGCTTCTGCAGGTTTTAAAGGATTTATCGCAACCGGCGGTAATGCTGAACGTATCGCCAATTGCCGGGGCGCTGGGCATGGCCTTCCATAGATTAAGTCGGTCATCGCGGTCGCTTCTGCTGGATGAAATTTCCACGCTCAACCCGGTGTTTTCACCGCTCAGCCAGGTCAGTTGTCCATGGGCAAACCACCCGGCGTCAAAGCCATCAAGGCCACTGCAACCTAGCGTCAGCCTGTCGACAATCTGCAGCACCTCGCCACTGCTTTTATAAGCAGAAGTTGTCAAATTAACACCGCATCGAGCGTCACCAAGAACCGCATCGCAGTCGCGGCTAAAACTGCGGCCATGGTTTTGATTGAGTTGCTCCGCCTGCCCATCCAGCTGGACTTTGAACAGATGATCCTGGCGTATCACTTCGCCAAACCGGGCAACCCGCATTAGATGACTTTGGTCCGGCGAACGCCAGTTGACCATCCAGATTTCAATCCGCGCACCATCGTAAGCGCCGGCCAACAGATCGCGTTCCGATATTGCCGCACTGTCCAAAACTCCTTCGATTTCCTGATTGTCGGTCGACAGACCCAGTTCGGAGACTGCCTGACTTGGCTGGAAACCGGTAATCGCCTGACAGGATATGCCAGCCACCTGCAGGGATTGATCGTGATCTGTAAAGCCCAGCACCTGCCCATCACGGCGGCGCAAGATCCAGCAGGTACACAGGGTCGTGCTCCGTTGAGTCAGATGCTCGGACATCGCGGTCGAAAATTTTCTCATATTCGAATCTCGATTAGTGGGATTGAAGGCACATCACCGGCCGAAAAAGCCGTCAGATTGATCACCATATGATCGGCCTCGAAGCGAACCGGAACATCGAATTCAAAACCCGCAGTGATCAAACTTGATGCTGCGGGTGGCACATTAAAACTGATAATTCCCGTGCAATGATCGACGGTGTAGTCGGTATCAGGCGTCTTGACCGCTTCGTCCAGGGCGACCAACACCGTATTGTCGACCGGATGGGTAATTGGGCGGGCGTAGATGTCGGATCCGGCACCGTAGTTCTTGATCAGTTGGAATTGAGTTTCAGAACCGTCTCCAGTGCCAATGTTCTGATCGGTGTGCGATGGCGTTTGGGAGGCCGCACAGGACTTGTCATCGGTTCGATCGCGAAACCGAAAACCACATAATGGCCCCCGCCGCGCTTCATAAAAGGCGATTACTTCCTGCAACTTATCGAGGTTCTTGACACCATATCCGGCGTCAAAGCGGCGCCGGGAATGTGCCCAGCGTTGATTACGCTGTTCGAAGCCCGACCCCAATGTGACAATTTCGGTGCTGCGTTCGGGGCCACCTGACGACCCCAGCGCCACATCGACAGGAAATCTGATGTCGTGAAAATCTGGCGTAGATGCCATGGATAAACCTTGCCTGTCTGTACCGGTTATAAGTGTCGACGGCCGCGATGAACGGCGCGGGCCAACATTGTTGAAATCTGCGCTTCGGAGCGGCGAAACCCCTGCACATCGGGGGTCGAAATGTTGAACGTGACATTGACAGGAGCAGATGAGCCGGCACCGCTGCTGGCCTTTACTCCCAATCTTCCGTCACTGCCGCGCGCCAGAGGCAAGACTGCTTCCGGGCCGGCCTCCCCCATCACGCCGGGCCCGCCGGAAGAAGCAAAGAACGTGGGTGAAGCGACCACCCCTCCCTTCGCCATCGGGGTGACATTACCACCGTCGCTTGAACCACCGGTCGACACAAGATCGCCAAACAGTTTGCCAAAGGCGGCACCGACAGAATTTTGAAGTGGCTTCAAGGCAGCCTGTAGCGCCAGATTGGAAAGCTGCAGGCCAATTGCCTTTAACGTGTCCTGAAATGACTTGCCGTTGGCAATCGAGTTTTGGATGGTTGAAGTGAATTCCTTGCCAAAAGTCTCGGCAGTTTTCTTCAGCTGTTCCAGTTGTTTCTGGGCCTCCAGCGCTTCCCTTTTCAACGGATCCATATTGGCTGTTATGTCGACATTGACTTGCTTGTCCACGGTTTCCATCAGGCAGGCTCCCTTTGCAGGTCCGGGTGATTTTGCATCAATTCATTCAAATCCCGGCGCGACGGAGCATGGTTGGTATCGGGGTAATGGACCCGCAGCGCGGCGTTGAGTTCCGGCAATGACATGGCCCAGAAATCTTTCGGTGCCATTTGCAATCGCCCCAGGCCAAAGCTCATAACCTGTGGCCACGGAAACGCCTCTGATTGAGGTTTCATTCGCCGCCACCAAAGGTCGCCTGCAGCAATTGCGCGACAATACGCGCGTAGCCAAGGGCTGCACCATCGGCCTGCATTTCAAAAATTTCTTCATCAGGCAGAGGATGACCGCCACCGCGCAATCCGGCACCGATAATGCGCAACATATCGCGCGATGACAGGTTTCCCGACGCCATGCGTTCGGTCAGTTGGGTGAGGTTTTCAACTTCAAAACCCGCCTCCAGTTCGGCCAGCGCCCCCAGCGTCAGGCACAAAGTCCAGCTGCGCCCATCAAGCGTGGCAGAAATTTCGCCCCGGTGCTTATTGACCACTAAACCGCCTCCGTAAATGTCAGGGGCCCGGCAGATTCAAGTGCTGCGTCGAAGGTAACTTCGCCGTCATGCGCCCCACCATATTCGAGAGCCGTGATCTGAAATTGCCCCCTAATCGCACCAAGATCTGGAATGGTAATTTCCCAATCGACAATGGTTCCGTCAAAAAATAATTGGCGCAGCTGCTTGTCAGAGTCGGCATCTTTAAACAGACCTGCGCCGGAGACTGACGCCCTCTGCACACCAGCTCCAGACAGCAATTGCCGCCAGCGTCCGGTGCTTTCAAAGTCCGTGATATCGACCGTATCGGCATTGAACACAATGCGCCGGGATCGCATGCCCGCAACAGTGATGAAGGCTGATTTATCGGCATTTTGAACCTTCAGGAGAAGGTCCTTACCTTTTTGAGCTGCCATTGCGTCTCTCTTTCTGTGAAGTCAAATCAAGTGATGGGTTGGGGTTCCAAAACGGCACGAAAGCGCATCAAACCGTGCATCAAACCACGAGCATGATCGCGCTGGGTCTCAGAATACTGCTTGCGCAGATGGATCAGATTGTTTGCCGCCATTGCTGGCATTTTCTGCGTCAATTCGGTCTCGATGTGCTGCTGAATGGCGTGAATCTCCTGGCGAGCGGCGGATTGCGACCAGCAATGGATAAACACAATAACGGCAAGTCCGTCCTCGCTGGCCGTGCTGTAATCGGTGCTGCTCGTGCGCCCGATCACCACATAGGGAAAGTCGACCCGCTCCGGCACCCGATCGAAAATTTTTGCTCCGCCCAGCAATGCGCCAAGCTCGGTACTGTCAGTCAGGGCCTTGAAAATGCTGGATATCAGTTCCTGGCAGGCGTCGCTCACGGCTTTAATCCCTCTATGATTGTGTCCAATTGTCGGTGCAGTTCATTAACGGCTGGGCCCGCAGCAACGATTCTTATAGTGGCCTGACCATCGCGCTGATCGTTGACCATAACGGTCGAAAATGTCTCACCGAATTCCAACCGCTGCAGAATCTGATCCGCCAATTGCTGGGCAATTTCGTCGGACAGGTACTGAAATTCTGCTGGACCGAGAAATGTGTCGGCCATCAGCGCGCCGCCTCTTCACATCGGCAGCTTAAAAACCGCCTGCTCTGATCGGGATCAACAATTGCAAGGATGGATATTTCACGACCACCCAGCAAAAACCGCCACCCGCTTGCCACATCGTCGCGATATCGGATGACGATCTGGTGCTGCAGGGTTTCCACCATCTGCTGGGCCTCTTCCTGGCGAGTAACTTCCGACTTTACAAATGCACCCCAGACAGTGGCTTTGGTGGTCCAAACTGTTTCCGACTTGCTTTGCAGGTTTAGCCGATGGCTCATCCCGGGCGGCATTTGAAAACCCGGCACGATTATATACCCATACGGCGATAGGGTGCGATCAGCGCATCAAGACCCGGCGGGACAGAAACCGGTTGCTGACTGATGGGAACCGCACCACGGAACTCATACCAATGTCCGACCAGCAGAAGAATTGCCCGTTTCAGGGAGTCATCAACCTCGACACCGGTGTCACCCATGCCGACGGTCAAATCGATCTCCAATCCATTTTCGGCGTGGGCGGGATCGAAACCGGAGTCAAAAACAATTGCTGCAGGAACTCTCCCGCGGATCAACCGGACTGAATCGGAGTCCACCACCTGAACATTGCCATCGCAGTCAAATACACTGACAGAATCAACGTTTTGCACCGGTGCCAGTTTGAGCGCCAACTGATTGTCCTGCGGGAATTTTGTTTCATATTGGCGCCAAACCTGGGTAATCAGTTTGCGACCGCTGATCGCTTCGACATGTTGGCGGGCCGCTTTCAGCGTTTCTGCAAGCAATGCGTCTTCGTCGTCGTGATCAATTCGTAAATAGAGTTTGATGTCATTTAGAGCCAGCGGCTCCTGCGCCGGTTGGGTTATCAATGCGAGTGTCATGGAGTTATCTCCCTGGGATATTCAATGAATTGGAATGCAAAACGGCTCCGCTCATGGATGAACGGAGCCGCTCTGTCGGCACATGTTGGGTTGGAGAGACCCGTTTCTTGCAGGCAGGGAGGAAACCTACGAGGTGCCGAATTTCACCAGTTTGATGGCATCGTAGTCCTGGATACCACCGCCAACGCGCTTGGTGGTGTAGAACAAAACGTATGGTTTTTTGGAGAACGGATCGCGCAGTACGTTGACCCCGGTGCGATCGACCACCAGATAGCCACGGCGGAAATCACCGAAGGCAATCGACATTGAATCGGTAGCCATATCCGGAATTTCTTCGGCCTCGACCACCGGAAATCCCATCAATATAGCGCGGCTGTCGGCGCTGGCCGGCGCCTACCACAGATAATTGCCATCTTCGTCCTTCAACTTACGGGCGGCGGCCTGGGTTTTGCGGTTCATGACAAAATTGGCATTCTGGCGGTATCCGGCCTTCAGCGCATAGATGGCGTCGACAAAGACATCGGCAGCATTTTCCTCGGTAAAAGCGCTATCTGCACCGCTCAGCACATAGCCCAGATTGCCCCAGGCCCAATTTTCTTCCACCACGGTTGTGGCGGCCAGGAACCCGGTTGGCTTTTTGGATCCATCACCGGAAACGAAGGCAATACTTTCCTGCTCTGCAAATGCGGTTTCAACTTCCTCCGCGATCCACGCTTCCAGATCCACTGCGGAATCCTCCAGAAGCGTAGATGTCGCTGCCGGCATTGCGTAAAGTTCCATGGTCGGGAACTGCAATTCCGCCAGTGTTGGCGAAGCAGTCTCCGTACGGGTTTCGGTTTCCCCCACCCATCCGACCACCGGGCCGGATTTGCCAAACGGTTTTTTGTAGACCGAAGAAGATACCTGGCGCACCGTGGCCAGCGACCGGATCGGCGATAACGCGCTTAACCGCCGGCCAATATCGGAAGACAATTCAGGTGGCACCAGAAACCCTCCATCTGAATCAGTTCCTACGGACATGGCTTTGCTTTCCATCTGCCGCAACTGGTGTTCATTGCCAGAGCGTAAATAGGCTTCAAATGCCGACTTGTGTTCCAGACGGGCCGTTGATATTGCCCCCTCCTGCCCCAGCGGTGGACGATGGTTTTTAAGCACCAATTGATCCAGCTGGCGCTTTTGCTGATCAATCGCATGATTTATCCGGTCGACCTTTTCATCGGTCAGCACATCGCTGTTCATTTTTGATTCAAGCTGCTGCAGCCGCTCGTCATTTGCGTCCTTGAAGCTTTCAAACGCATGCATGAAATCATCAAATGCATCGGTAATTTCTGTTCCCTCGACCATTTTGGTTTCGGGGCTGTGTTGGTCTGTCTGGTTCATGTTCATCTCTTTGAGTTGGGAGGTTAAGTCGCTGCTAAAATTCTTGTTGCCCGACGCAGCCGGGTGGCAACCTGCCGCCTGGTTTGGGGCGAAAGTGATCCCGGATTGCGGTGGAATTTGACCTGCCGCACCCGGGCCTGCGGCAGCATCGGAAAGGTAACAATTGATATTTCCCACAGATCGGCTTCAAGAATTGATCGAATGCCGGATTTTCGGTCAGTGCGGCTTTTGCGGGTTCGAAAACCGATAGACAGGCCATCGATGGCACCGGCTCGCATCAGGCTGAGGACTTCGGCACCTTTGACGGTATCTGCAATGATCCGGCCGCGGACATACAGGCCCTGGGCGTCTTCGCTGATCTCATGCCAAACGCCAATCGGCTCGCACGGATCATGCTGGAACAACATGCGCGCACCCTTGATCGACCTGCGTTTCAGGCTTTGTCGAAATGCGCCTCTCACAACCCTGTCTTTGCCCAGATCAACTTTACCAAACAGCGTCGCGTAGCCGGTAAATTCACCCGCCGCCGTCAGGGTCTCAATGGACAGCCGATTACGCTTGATCTCGGGAGAAACCATGGTTCGTAACATCAGGAACTCTTTTCTTTATTTTTGATGGGCTTGGCGACCGAAGATGTCTTTTTCATCGGATAGCCCGACCAGCGTTCAACTATTCTCTGAAGAGTGCCCAGCGACCACCAGGCACACAGGCTCGACAGGGTTGCGCCCATCAAAGTGATTTCAAAGGCCGAAATTTTTCCAAGCAGGCCGATCATGTCAGCCATTTTGACACCTGCTGTGCTGCCAAAAACCAGACCGGCCACTAGTCCCACCAGCAAACGTGTCGCCGCTTCGCGACGACCCCTGGGCATCACATAGGCAACAGAGACCAGCGACCCTGCCAATGCGCCCAAAATTTTGGCCCCCCAAAGTGCGGGTACCGCTTCCCCCAATGCCGCTGACAGGTCTTCAAAGGGAAGGTGGATATCGCGTTCACTCATCACTGGCACCCCTGCCTTGCGAACGCGGCCCGTAGCCAACTGCCTGACGTTTTTCGTCATTGCTGAGAAAGTCGGCTGCTGCCAGACGGGTCCAGACCAATTGCCTTTCGCTGGCCAGTCCTTCTATACGGTCTTCGTCAATCGCCAGACGCAACCCGCTGTCAAAGCGCAGTTGCAGCCAATGATTGAAACTGTCGATTGTCCGATTGATGAGTGGCAACAGGGTCTGGCGGGTAAACGCCCGGTTGGCCTCCTGATAGTTGGAATAGGTATTGTCGCCGGGGATGCCGAGCAACATTGGTGGCACTCCAAACGCCAGGGCAATATCCCGGGCCGCCGCATGGCGAGCTTCGACAAAATCCATATCGCGGGGGCTGTAGCCCATCGCCTTCCAGTCCAGCCCGCCTTCCAACAATAACGGGCGACCGGCCTGCGCCGCGCCGGTATATCCGTCTTCCAATTCTGCTTTCAGCCGGGCGAACTGGTCTTCGCTCATATTGTTGCCATTGCCGGGCGCATAAACCAGCGCCCCGGAAGGGCGAGCTGAATTATCGAGCAGCGATTTGTTCCACTGGCACGCAGCATTGTGGACATCCAATGCCATCAAAGCCGCCTGTAGCGGAGGGAAACCGTGATTGTCGTCCAGTGGATGAAACAGCGACAGATGCAAAATGGCTGACTGTCCATCCGGCCCCACCGCGTGACGGACTTTGCCAAACCCGACCGAATGTTCATAAGCTTCGACCCAGCCTTTTCGGTCGACAACGACCGTCACATGATCCGGGCGCAGGGCGTGCAGTTCGCGCGGCGTGTCATTCACCTGCACCAGTTCAACATATGCATTGCCCGAGACCAGCAGGTGACCAATCAGCAGTTCGACGAATTCCTTGCCTCCCTGACGGGGATTGGGTCGGGACAGCAGGTCAAGCATTGGATGCCGGTCCAGTTCCCGGTTTGCCTGGTAAATCAGCAAGGGGATCGCGGCGGCTGTTTCGGAAATCAGGCGTATGCAGCGAAATACAATCGGATTGGCCATGTAGCCGCGCCGTGCCATCGTCGCATAATCGGGCCGCGACCATTGGGCATGGCCTGCACCGGAAAAGGCGATCAGGTTGCTTGGCGACACACTCTTGTGTTCGGGAATTGAATCCGCCGCATGGGTGGCGTTGGCACGTCCAGCAGCCATCGCTGATTGCGCCGGTTGCAACCAGCGAAACAGGTTTTTCATTATCATTTCTCACATTGGTGCCGACCCGGTCGGGCCTGGCGAATTTGAATCGTTACGACCTAAAGTGTGCGAGCCCGGGGCTGTCCGCCCGGATCAAGCATCAGATCTGTCAGAGCCCAGACCAGCGCATCGAGCCGGTCCGGCGAGGCCCCGGACGACAATCCGGTGAGGCCAAAATCACACATTTCATCTTCCAATTGAGGCAAACCGCCCACATGAGACACCAGTCCGCGCTCATAAAGATGAGCAACAGGCTCGGCCCGCAACCATTTGCCGCGCGTTGCCTTGACCTGCCGGATCGGCAGATGCGGACAGGCATTGCGCAACACGCTTTCAGCCATATCGCCGCCCTGATTTGTCTCAATCACCACCTGATCGGCTTGGTATTTGTCAAACAACTGGGTGACCATGCTGACCCAGCGTTCGGGAGACACGGCCTGCAAGGTCTGGTCTTCAACAATATATGCACGGCGATTTTCAGCGACACCGGCAACGATAATGCCGCAGGCATCGGACGTTGCTTTGCCAGTCACCGGCGGGTCGACTGCGACCACAATGCGCCGCAGCGCTGGCATTGAGTGAACCCGATGCTGATCAAGACCTTCGCGCTGCCACAATGTGTCGCTGCGCTCATCGATGATCTCGCCGTCCAGTTCCTGGCGCCCCAGCTTGGTTCCGCGATACATATTTATAATCCGGTCAAAAAATCCGGCTGCCAGATTTAATCGGTTATCCCCCGTCGCCATGCGCGATATCAGGGTGCGCTCATCGGCAATTATGTCCTTCAACAGTTTAATCGGCCGCGGCGTCGTCGTGATCACCTGTTGGGGGAAATGCCCCAAACGCAATCCAAATTGCAGCATATCCCAGGTGGCCTGCGGGTTTTTCCATTTCGCCAGTTCGTCACTCCAGGCAGCACCGAATTGTGGCCCTCGCAACCCGTCCGGGTCCTCTGAGGAGAAAACCTGAGCAACCGCACCATTATGCCATTCCAGACGGCGGCGAGAGCTAATCCAAACCGGTCTGTCCTGCTGCGTATGAATTGCCAGCAATCCGGACTGACCCTCGATCATCACTTCGCGAGCATCAGCATAGGTTTCCGCCACCAGGGCAATATTGCCGACCGGATGCAAGCAGAAGCATTGGTCTCCCAGCGCCATGGCGCGGGTCCATTCTGCTCCGGCTCGCGTTTTTCCGGCACCACGTCCACCGAGCAACAACCAATTGGTCCATCTCGACGGTTCAGGCAGTTGATGTGACCGCGCATATCCCGGCCAACGGCGGACAATATGATCCTTTTGGCCGTCATGTAACAGCTTCATCAGATGCGGAAGATTCCCCTGCTTCCGCAAGATCTTTAACCAGCTGAATAAGCTGTCGATCAAGTTCCTGGCTTCCACCTGAATTGGATCGGGATAAAATTTCATTCGTGCCGCCGGAACCATGATTGTATTTTTCTTCTACCCCACAGCCCAGTTTAACGCTCACCGCAGCAATCGATTCCAGGGTCTTGGCAAGGATTGCCAACGCCTTGGCAGCCTGTTCGACATCGCCAGCACCGCCCTCGCTCTCAAATCTGTCGAGTTGCTGACCAAAAATCACGACCAGTTTGGCATGCAGGTCCGAAGCTGTCGCACTTTTGCCCCGATCAAGGGTCGGATCACCTTCACTTTGCTCGGCCGAAAGCATCCCGACGCGTTGCTCGCTCATGGTTTTCATCTGTCCAGAAGTTTTTAGAATTAGTGAGGCCGAAAACAAAAAAACGGCCCCTGGACCGCTGTTTTACCCACCTCTTCGATTGTGCGCTAAAGCTACAGCAGGACCGTTTCACTGTCAAGGATTATTTTCCTATTTGGCAAATTTTCCTATTCTTTGTCCACCCAGTCCACCAGGTGGTCTTCATATTGATCAACTCCAATTCCGTCTTCGGGTATGGTTCGGCCTTGCACACTGATACCCGCGCGATGCACCGAATTGGCGTCTCCTGTGATCAACGGATGCCAATCCGGCAGATCCTTACCCTCCTCCAGTCGCCGATAGGCGCATGTCGGTGGCAACCAATGGTAGTTGGCAATATCCTGTGGTTCGAGTTTGACGCAATCGGGCACCGTCTCAAAGCGATTTTCATAGTCCTTGCAGCAACAACTTGTGCCATCAAACAGACTGCAGGCGATGTTGGTGAAGTGGATTTCGCCAGTATCCCAATCTTCCAATTTGTTGAGACAGCAGCGACCGCACCCGTCACACAGGCTCTCCCACTCTTCAACAGACATTTGCTGAAGTGATTTAACTTCCCAAAAGCGGGAAATAACGGCGTTCATGATATATTCCAAATTATCGACATAAACTTGCTCAAGCATGCTAAATGTTAGAAAAAGAACATCGGCAGAGCTATTCGCTCTCGTCAAACCTCAACCATGAAGCGGAGCCTGCGTAAAGCCCATGCGCGACCCATTCGCCCCAAAGAAGAAATATTCCGCCAGTAAGTGGCTGATGAGCGTCGATTCATGGGTCGACGATGCGATGTATCGATTCAAATCGGGCGGCGGCGAAAGCTGGGAAACGCTGACGATATTCTTCCGAAAGTTTCGGCTTTATGGCCTTAAGAAGGCTTTTGTTGAAGTTGCGTGTGAAGGGCTGACCCTGGGTGTTGTCGGCGCAATCCTGATGCTGGCGCTGGCAAAACCTGCTTTTGAGGAAACTGACAAGAACTGGCGCGCCAACAAACAATATGCGGTTTCGTTTCTGGATCGATTCGGCAATGAAATCGGCAAACGGGGCATTCTGCACAATGACGCGGAGCCGATCGACGCGCTTCCCGATCATTTTATCAAGGCGGTCATGGCGACAGAAGACCGCAGGTTTTTTGAGCATTTTGGCATAGATTTTCTCGGCCTGGTTCGCGCCATGGTGGAAAATGCCAGGGCTAATTCGGTTGTTCAGGGTGGATCGACTATCACCCAACAGCTGGCGAAAAACCTGTTTTTGACAAATGAGCGCACGCTGGAACGCAAGATCAAGGAAGCATTTCTGGCGCTCTGGCTGGAATATAATCTGAGCAAGGAAGAAATTCTGAAACTCTATCTCGACCGCGCCTATATGGGCGGCGGAGCATTTGGAGCAGCAGCAGCCTCGGAGTTTTATTTCGAAAAAAGCATTCGTGACGTCAATCTGGCTGAAGCAGCGATGATGGCTGGCCTCTACAAGGCACCCGCCAAATATGCCCCCCACGTCAATCTACCGGCAGCGCGCGCCCGTGCAAATGAAGTTCTGACCAATATGGTTCAGGCCAAATTCATGACTGAAGGACAGGTCATCAACGCCCGCCGCAACCCGGCCAATGTGGTGGAACGCGATAAATCCGACGTGCCGGATTATTTCCTCGACCACGCTTTTGAAGAGGTGAAGGAACTGGCAGCTGGCATGCCGACCAATACGCTGGTCGTCAAGACCACCATCGATCCAAGCCTGCAAACGGCCGCGGAAGACGCGGTGCTGTCGCATCTGCGCCAGTATGGCGAAGATTACGGCACCAACCAGGGGGCCATGGTTGTGTTGGAATATGGTGGCGCTGTGCGCGCGCTGGTCGGTGGCAGAGATTACGGTGAAAGCCAGTTTAACCGCGCCACGCGGGCCCGTCGCCAACCCGGCTCCACCTTCAAACCCTATATCTATACCTATGCTGTTCAACAGGGTTATCGCCCCAATCAGACCGTCAGCGGTGCCGGCATTACAATTCGCGGTTGGTCGCCGCAAAACTACAATGGGCGCCGCTTTGGCAATGTTTCACTGACCACTGCTTTGGTAAAATCTATCAACACCGTGCCGGTTCGTATCGCCGCGCGCCTGGGACGCCAGCCAATTGTCGATCTCGCCTATCGCATGGGGGTTGAATCACCGCTGACTGCCGAACCGGCCATGCCATTGGGCACCAATGAAATGACGGTCATGGAGCAAGCCGCTGGCTATGGAGTGTTCATGTCTGGCGGCTATTCCACCAATCGACACACAATTCTTCAGATTGCAGATGCAAGTGGCACCATCTTGTATGACCACAAGGTCGATGGCCCGAAGGCTGAACAGGTCATTTCAGAAGACGCCACAAAGGCGATGAATCAGATGCTGTCACAGGTTCCCGAATGGGGTACCGGGCGCCGCGCCAAACTTGAAGGCATCAAAACAGCGGGAAAAACCGGCACCACTCAGTCCTATCGCGACGCATGGTTCATTGGCTATACAGGCAATTTCGTTGCCGCCGTGTGGTTTGGAAATGACGACTACGGACCCACCAGACGGCTGACCGGGGGGCGTCTGCCCGCCATGACCTGGAAAAAGTTCATGACCTATGCGCATCAAAACATTGATCTGCGTCCCCTGCCCTTTGTTGAACCTGAAAAACCCAAGAAACCAGTGGTGGCAAAGGTCGCTAGTGCCGACAAGCCGGCAGATATTCCCGTCGACGTTATCAGGCAAAAGCCGCTTTCTTTGGAAACCACCAGATTATTGCGCCAACTGGAGCTGGACATGAAGAATGCACCGAGCCTGAGGGCACTGCAGGTTACCGGTGCTTCAACGCAACCGGTTGACAGGTCGCGCGATAACACGGCAAACCCGACCATTCAGGTCGTTCAGAATCAATGAGTGACACCCCTTTCAACGCGTGTTGATGGAGCGCCAACAGTCTGATGCGAGCATTTGGCGAACTCTTTGCAATACTGATTATTGGGCTGTTTGTTGGTGGTGCCCTGGCCTGGCTGTCGATTCAGAAAAATCACGGCTTTGGTACATTGACGATTGGCCAATGGACCGCCTGGCCGCAAGCCGGCAGCATTAACGCCGACCCCTATTCCAAGGCTAAAGTTGCCGCTGATGGTGACGTACCACTGGGCGCGGCGGAAGGAATCGCCTTTCATGCGATTGCAGACCAGCGTGGCAATACGCTGCGCCGCAACTGCCAATACAAATTATCTGGTTTAACGCCCCCTGCCCGATTGTGGACCTTGGCGGCTCATGATCTCGATGACCGGGCGTTATTTAAATCAGATGGTCGATCCAGCAACCTCGTGTCGCGTGAACTATTGCGGGAAAGCAATGGGCAATTTGTAATCTTCGCTGGTCCCGAACTTGCATCAAAGAACTGGCTGGAGATCGACCGCGGTGACGAAAATAATGTCAGCAGTGGCGGCGACCAAAACGGCGGCAGCGGCGGCACTCGTAGAGAACCATTCAAATTGATACTGCGGCTTTATGACAGCCCGGTCACCAGCGCTGGTCGCGAAGCCGATGCTAGCATGCCCACCGTGACATTGATTGGGTGCAAATCATGAAGCGGTCATTCTACGCACTTTCGGTGGCATTTGTCCTGGCCGGCATTGTCCATACCCTGATTGTCCTGTTGATTCCGAGTTACGCAGCAAGAGATGCCTGGGCCAAACTTGAGCAGGTCGCATCTCCCTGGCAATTCAGCATTGTGGCAGCGCCGGGCAAATCCAACGAAATTTTGCCACTGGTCGACCCTGCCTTTGGAATTGCTGCCTGTCGGTTTGACCTGACACAAACCCCGCTTTGGGTTTCGGCAGAGGGTCAACTGGCTTTTTGGAGCATTGCGATATTCGATCGACAGGGACAGAATATTTACAGTTTCAACGACCGAACCGCGATCGAAAGACAATTGGCGCTGATCGTGGTCAATCCGGTTCAAATGGCACAGTTTAGAAAATCTCCCCCAGCCAACACCGACAAGGCGGTTTTGGTTGAAACCGACACCGCCGAGGGCTTTGTCCTGATCCGTGCCTTGCAGGAGAACCAGAGTTGGGCTCCCCCTGTTGATCAGTTTCTGACCAGCGCCAGATGTGAGCGCTTTTTAGGCGATGCTGAGGCACAGCCCACCGGTTGAATTGTAGTCATATCAGCGGATCGTAGGACCATTGCAAAAGCGCTTGCCGCTGTCTTGGGCGACAAAAGATGTCTCCTGGCTCACAATTGGCGCGAATTTGCCCCGCATGGCGGACAAAACTGCGCCATCGCTTTATCTGTACAGCATCTATCTCGACTAACCGACGACCCAGATAGTAGCGACAATACCACTGAAACCACCCTCTTGGATCGGGACCGATGATCCAACCTTTCTCCCGCCAATGGGATAGCGGCTGGCGGCTCTTAACTCCGAAATAATTGAGCGCCGGGTCGGGTTTGGCGCTGATCTTGGCCTTCCTGTACCAATCCTGAGGCAATTCGCCCCGACAGTCATTACAATACTTACCTTCAAATACCCCCATGGCCAGCATTTCAGCCGGTGTAAAAAACGGAGCAAATTCGGCTGTGGAACTTTCTCCGATGGGAGCAACAATCTGGTACTGATAATTCTGCTGCATCTGGTCATTCACAATGACCATGTCGCCAATCGAATACATGCCCCTTTGCCCTTCAGCTTTATTTGGATTCTGAACTCAAAGTCCAAATCTCAACCGCCTGCCTGCGTCCGCGGATAGCCAAATCCCCTTGCGACTGCAATGGCTTCAACAGGTTATCGGAATCCTTCATGGAATTCTCGTCTTTGACGGCGTCTATTAACTCCCGACCGACGACGAGTAGGCTATCCAGTTGGCGCGTCGCCTGCTGCAGCCGACTGGCGATATTCACGGTGTCTCCAATAACGGTAAAGTCGACATATTCGACAGTGCCAACATCACCTAGAACCACGGGACCATAGTGCAGACCGATACCGATTTCGATGGCTGACAAACCTTTCCTGCTTCTTTCATCGTTCCAATTTTCTGCAGCTTTGAGCAATTGATAAGCGCAGGATAGCGCGTTACCTGCATCCTGCTGGCCGCTTTCAGGAAACCCGAAAATGGCCAAAACCGCATCACCAATATAGCCCTCGATTGAACCTTCGCAGCGAAAGATCACCTCCTCCATCCAACCATGTATTTCGCGCAACAGCTCCATCACCTGCTCTGGCTCAAGGGTTTCTGACAGCCCGGTAAAGCCAACTATGTCGGCAAACAGAACCGCGAGGTCCTGGCGCCTCACGGCACCGAGTGGTTGATCCTTTTTGACCAATGTCTCGACTATCTTGGGTGAAAAGTATCGGGCCAGATTGCTTCGTGCCCGTTCGGCAACACGTTCGGCGGCCAGAGCCTCCAGCAGGCGTTGATCTGCTACGACGCGAGCCGACACATTGCGCTGGATTGCAACATATTGAATCACGTCTCCTGCGTCACTTTTCAGTGGGACGATTGACCACTCCATCCAGAACTCGGAGCCGTCCTTGCGGTAATTGATTGTTTTGCCTTCCCATAGCCCATTGGCGAGGAGTCTTTCCCTGAGGTCTTCAAAAATTCGAAGATCCGTATTTGGACCCTGAAACATTCTGGGAGACTTGCCCCGCACTTCTTTGCCGGTCCATCCGGTCATCCTTTCAAATGCCGGGTTTACATAGACGATTGTTGGACCAGGGTGATCAAGATCGGCGGATGTAACCAATATGCTCTCCGCAGCGGCCTCAAGAATAGCCGCCGGGTCGATGTCATTTTTTTCTTTAAAATCAGTCAATTGACGTCCTGATCAGCAAATTCGATGGCGCATGTTCAAGGTAACTACCCAGCTACCCCAACCTGATGCTTTTATAGACGGCCCATCAGACG
>JAALLE010000093.1 GCA_011087605.1 Hyphomicrobiales bacterium | reverse complement strand
TCAAATTGTCGCACCTAATGGCAGCAGAAATAGGGTAGCTGAGTAGTTACGTTTTTTCTAAAAACAACCAGACGGCGAAAATGGCGAATACCGCAAAACCCGCGGCAAAAATCTTGTATTTGGAAAATATCAGCCCGCCGATCAAAACCGCACCATTGATCGATTGGGGCAATAACAGGTTCTGTTCGCCCGTACCCCATCCCAGGCGGATCAGCTCTTCAATAACCAGCGCAGCACCAAATGTCAGCAGAAGCCCATATAAGGGCGCCTTGCCATAGGTACGCCGCAGCGCTCTTTCCAGAACCATCCCGGCAATTGCTGCCAATAGGGGCGCAATAATCAGGGCGAGGCAATATCGAAAGGCGATGGGCAGTTGCGACCACCAGATCCCGAATTCTGAATTGCTGAGATGATCGGCACCCAGAATTGTCAGGGCAAAATATGCGCCCAGGGCAAACAACGAGCCATGGGCGAGATTTATCACTTCCATAACACCGACAATCAGCGTGAAGCCAAGCGCAATCAGCGCGAACAACAGACCGAGCGTCAAACCGTTGACCAAATGTGGTACAAGTTGAACCATGATCCATCCAGATTATCGGGGTGAGGGAAAGCCCGGCCAGATCAACAGGCCGGGCTTTGCAAGGTTACGCGTCAAATGTTGGCGTATCGTCGTAAGATTCCATCTTACATGCTTCTGGAGCACCGGTATCCCGGACGGCGTCCGGTGAGACATTGTTGAGAATCTCGAACATGTCGTCCTTTTCCGTCGGCTTGGAATTGGCCGTCGCAAGATAGATGGTCTGCTGTACCTGATGGGTTACCGGATCGATCCAGGCATCATCGTGCTGCATGCGGTCGGCGGCCGACATTTTGTGGCCTTCAAGCTCCTTGATAATCGCAATATTGTTGGTTGAACCGGCCCGCTCGATGGCTTCCAGCATGTTCTTCATGGCCATATAGCCGTTGTAGAAGACGTTGCCCGGTACCCGCATGCGGGTGTCTGGATACAATGCCTGGTAGCGCTTGACGAAATCTTCAACACCTGGAAGTCCCAGCTTGTAGTACCAGGTTGTTCCAAACACACCGAACAGATTTTCCAGCGGCAGGCCGTAAACATCAGGCCAGTCCTGCTGGTTGTTGATCCAGGCTGGCGACGCGCCCATGCCCAGTTGCGCAACCTGCTGACGCATTGCCTTCTGGTCATCACCGCCAATAGCAGCTGCAACAACATCGGGCTTGCCCTGTTGAATTTTCAACAAGGCGGAAGAAAAGTCGCGGGTTCCCTGCGGCACCAGAATTTCTTCCTTGACGCTACCACCATATTGCTCAAGCAAAGAACGGGTGGCAGCCGCAGTGTTGTGTCCCCAGACATAATCATTGGTCAGCAACGTCCACTGATCACCAAAGCGATCGATGGAGTTTTTGACTGCCGCCTTGGCGAAGTTGCTGCCATTGCCGTCCCAGACAAATTTGACGCGGTGGCAGTTCTTGCCGGATTCGGTCGGCGAAGAGGAGTTAGTGTTGAAATAGATGACGCCGTTTTTCTGTGCCACCTGGCTGATCGCATTGGCAACGCCTGAGCTCACCGCACCAATCAGGAAGCCAGCCTGCTCGCGGTTTATCATCCGTTCTGCAACACGGCTGCCTGTCGCCGGGGTCGTCTCGGTATCAATGTGGGACGTTTCGATTTTGCGGCCGAGAACACCACCCTTGTCGTTGAATTCCTTGATCGCCATATGCATGCCGCGCCGATCGCTGGCGCCGGAATTTGCGTATTGACCACTGGCGTCTGAGGTGATGCCGATCTTGATTGGTTTATCGCTTGCTGATGCATAGACGCGGTTGTGAGACCATGGCCCGAAGAATGCCGACCCTGCCGCCAACGCGGCCCCGGATTTCAACACCTTGCGGCGCGATATTTGCTTTTTGTCTGTCATGTCATTCTCCCTTTTGGGTTCCGTTTGAACCGGCCTGAGGTCGGTATTTGAGGTATTGAATTTTTATTCGATTACTATGAATGAATTTTTATTCTATTGTCAATAATGGATAGAAAATTTCTTCCATTCGCTATTTCAGCCTTGAAAACGAACAAAATTTCAACCAAAGTTCCGTGATGAATGCGCCAGATTCGAACAGTTCCGAAACCTATGAATCCTTGCGATCGCGTATCCGCGACCGGTTCGATGAATTGTCACCGCACCTTCAGCGCATTGCTCGCACGGCGCTGAGCGAGCCGAATTTTTTTGCCCTGAACACGGTCGCCGTGCTGGCTGAACATGTAGACGTTCAACCCTCGACGCTGATTCGATTCGCCAAAGAATTTGGCTATCGGGGATTTACGCAATTGCAGCGTGTTTTCCGCCTGAGATTGATTGAGGGCACGGCCGATAAACGCGCTGCCGTCTACGACGACAAAATTGCCCACACACCGGCCATGGATATGGGGCATATTTTTGATGGCTGTGTCGACGAGCTGATTGCTTCGCTGGAAGCGGTGCGCAAATCCACTGATCGCTCGGATTTGTCGAAAGCGGTGTCGATCATTCAAAAAGCCACACACATACATGTGGCCGGATTGCGAAGGGCCAGACCGATTGCCACCTATCTTGCCTATGGCATCTCCAGAAGCGAGTTGCATTGCAGTTTGCTGGATTTTGGCGGCGGAATGGCTGAGCAACAGGTGGCCAATATGGCCTATGACGACCTGTTGATCTGCATCAGTTTCCCGCCCTACACGCCGATGGTGTTGGACGTTGCCCGCGACGCTCATCTACGAAAGCGCACGGTGATTGCGATAACCGATTCCAAGGAAAGCCCACTGGCCCTTAATTCGTCATTGTCATTTGTTGTCGACATTGACGCCGCCAGTCAGTTCAAGCCGATTTCGGGCGCCATCGCACTCGTTCAGGCCATTTGCGTTGGGCTGGTGGGGCATGGATAGATAGACAGCTCTCACCCGGGGGAAAGAGTTTCAAGGCGGACCGCAACCTGCGATATTGCTTCCGTCAAAAATGGCAGCAGAAAGCCCCCATCGAGATGGCCCTAATCGATCACTCCCAAAAGTCGCATGGCGTTCTGTTTCAGGATCAAGGGTCGAACTTCGTCTTTTAAATGGCATGGCTTCAAAATCTGACAACCAGCGATCCGGCGTTATTGCCGGCCAGTCTGACCCGAACAGCATTTTCTTTTTGAGGATAGAATTTGCATAGCGAATGAAGGTCTCGGGAAAATATTTCGGCGACCATCCCGACATATCATAATAAACATTGGGTTTGTGCTGCGCCACGGCCAGGCCTTCTTCAGTCCAGGGGAATGACGGATGCGCCAGGACGATCGGCATGTCGGGGAAATCGACGGCAACATCGTCTAGATGTATCGGATTGGAATATTTCAAACGCATACCCATGCCGCCACGCATGCCAGAACCGACGCCGGTTTGGCCGGTATGGAACAACGTGATAGCGCCCTCATCCGCAATCGCTTCGTACAGCGGATAGGCCCAGCGATCATTGGGATAAAAACCCTGCATGGTCGGGTGAAACTTGAACCCCTTAACGCCAAAGTCCTTGACCAAACGTCGCGCTTCACGTGCACCGGCTTTGCCTTTGGCCGGGTCAATCGAAGCAAATGGAATGAGAATGTCACTGTTGTCGGCGCAAAGTTCCGCAACTTCTTCATTTGAATAGCGGCGAAAGCCGGTTTCGCGTTCTGCATCTACCGGAAAAATCACAGCAGCAATGTTGCGCTCGCGGTAATAGGTGGCTGTGTCCTGCACGGTTGGCAACATGCCCTTGGCCCCGGCCGGGTTTTTGAAATACGCAGCCATGCCGGACTGAAACTGATTATAGCCGTCATCTCGTGTGTCACAGCAAGGCTCTTCCGCATGGGTGTGGAAATCAATCGCACGAACTTTTTCAAAATCAATCATTTGACATGCCTTTTGGTTTTATGACGGCTGCATCATCGTCTTGATAGAGCCGCTCCAACAGATCGGGTCGGCACTCCAAAACCGCCTTGATATTCAGGCTGCCTTTCGCCGTAATTTCACCGTCCTTGAGCGAAGGAGGTTGTGCCATCACCAATGCCCGGGCGATGCGATTTGAAGACCCGGTGGCGGCCCGCGCTAATGGCGTTAGAATCTTATCGATCTCACTACAATATTTCGGATCCGTGATGATGGTTCCACCAGAACTGTTTTCAAATTTGCCTGGAGCTGGAAATATCAGCAACCCCAAATCTGCTCTGTCTGCACCGGTGACAACGACGTCCTGCACCAGCCCTTCCAAAGCGGCCAGAACATCGAGACGTATCTTGGCCGCCTGAACCCAGGTTCCCGTCAGCAGCTTGAAGTCTTCGGTGATGCGTCCGTCAAAGCGAACCCCTTTTGACATGTCATCGGGATCAACAAACCTCACCGCATCGCTGGTGATGAAATAGCCTTCGTCATCAAACGCCTCGCGGGTTTTTTCCGGTTCGTCAAAATAGGCATTTATGACGCTTGGGCCCTTCACTCTGATTTCATAGCGGCTATCCTGATAGGGCAGCAGTTTGACGTCCAATAGGGGAACCGGAACACCGATCATGCCGGTTTCGGCGCCGCCTTGATGGTGGATCAGACCCGCAGGAGCTGTTTCGGTCAGACCCCAACTGGACGTCATCATCGGAACAGTGCCAGTGACCTCGCGGGACATATCCTCCAGCGCAGTCCACAGGTCTGCCGGCAGCGATGCACCGGCATAGAAAATCAAATCCAGGTCGGAGAAAAACCGATGGCGCAGCTTCCTGTCTTTGCGAAAAGCCTCAACAAGCATGGCATAGGCGATAGGCACATTGAAACTCAAAGTGCCAACATGCATCGCAAGATTTTCCAGTGTTCGGTCAAACAGCCCCTTAACCGGCTTACCGTCATCGAGGATCAACGTGCCGCCATTGGCCAGAATCATGTTGAAATCGGAATTGCCGGCAAAGACGTGATTCCATGGCAGCCATTCGACGATAACAGGAGGCCGCTCGCCGAGCATTGGCAAACAGGAAAGATATTGCGCCTGATTTACGGTCATCATTTTTTGCGATTGCGGAACGCCTTTTGGGTTTCCTGTAGATCCCGAAGTAAACAATACCTTCGCCAAAGTGTCGGGCCCCACTGTGGCGTGGGCTTGCGCTAATTCTGCTAGCTCTCCATTGGCTAGCATCGTCTCCAAAGACAGTGCTCCCGTGGGAACATTGATGCTGACGAGTTTCGCCACATCATCAAATATTTCCATCTTCAAGGCATCGCCAAACAGATTACCATCGGCAGCAAAAACCATGGTTGGGTTTATTTTTCCGACACAATAAGCCAATCGGGCTCGGGCCTCTGGAATGAGTGAATATTGTTCTGCCAAGGGGGCCAGAGGCACGCCAATATATTGGGCAGCAAGCGCTACAATGGCATGATCAATACCCGGCCCGGACAACACAACGACTGGCGTGTCTGGACCCATATTTCGGGCGAGCATGGAAGCAGCCAGAGCCTGCACCTGCTGCAACATTTCAACATAGGTTATTTGCCGCCAACCTGGACCAGACCGCTGCATCAGAAATACCCGATCGGGAGCGGATTGTGCCCAGTGGTGAAGCCACTCACCGGTATTCGTCGCAATCGGACCGATAGGCAATTTCGAACGCAGCAGAATATTGCCGTCAGATCGATCTTGGCGAGCGACACAATGCCCGACATACGGTGCCACCGACGCCATCTTCCTTACTCTCCAACCTGCCGTTCGACGTTGTTCAACACGGCAATCAAAGTTTTGATCTGTGCGTCTTTAAGCCCTTGAAACAGTCTGGCTTCATGCGCCCGGTCGATTGTAATCGCCTTTTCGCAAACCTGCCGCCCAGAAAGTGTGGCGAACAAGGCATAGGACCTTCTGTCACTTTCCACTCTCTCCCGATTAACCCATCCCCGCTGCTCCAGCTCATCCAAAATGACCACCATATTTGGTCGTTCAATGTCCAGATTTCTGGCGAGTTCAGACTGCCGAATGCCGGGATTATCTACGATCAATATCAGCGACGAATAGGTGGTGATGCGAAGGCCCAGTGGCTCCAGAGACTTTGTCAGGTCCGACTTGAGAACACTATAGGCGCGCTTCATATGGTAACCGAGAAATTGCCGCAGGCCGTCATCATTGACGATGGATCTGGCGGCGGTACCCTCATCAACTGCAGCTTTATTCCGGCTCATCGGATCACCTGAACTTTGGAGAACGTTTTTCCAGAAACGCCGCCAGACCTTCTTTTGCATCCGGTGTGGTCTGCACCAAGGCAGCGCTGAGCGCTTCAGCATATAGGCCGTCAGCTCTGGACATATCTTCCAACCGGCCAATTGTGTGAATCATGAAATAATTCGACATCGGCGCATTATCTGCAATCCTGACGGCCAGTTCCCGAGCCTTGTTCAGAGCTTCACCCTCACTGACACTATAATGATTTAGACCAAGGGCCAGCCCATCTTCGCTGTTCAGTTTCCTGCCGGTCAGCATCATCTCCCGCATCCGGCCGGCACCGATAATGCGCGCTACGCGTACCGACGCGCCACCACCCACATAAATACCGCGGCGACCTTCTGGAAGTTGATAGATGGTAGACGGTTCAGCAATGCGCACATGGGTAGATGTCGCCAATTCCAGGCCGCCACCAATGACCGCGCCATACATGGCTGAAATGACCGGCACGTTACCAAATTCAATGCGGTCCATGACGGAATGCCAGTGGCGCGAATGCATCAGGTTTTCTTCTGCCGTTCGTGTAATGTGTTCACTGAGATCAAGGCCAGCACAATAATGCCCCGCTGTGCCCGTCAGGATCGCCACCTTTACCTCATCCGGCGGCGCCGAAAAGAACCCGTCAAGAGCGTTCAGCAAATCCTCATTCATGGCGTTGCGCCTGTCCGCGCGGTTCATGGTGAGGACGGCCACACGGTCTTGGATCTCAATTTGTAACATCGAATCAGCCATATTGAATTCCTGTCACAACCTATTTCGGTGCCAGCCGTACCGCCCCATCAAGGCGAATATTGGTACCATTCAGATAGGGATTTTCAACTATTTGCTGGACTAGCAGCGCATATTCCTCTGCATCTCCAAGGCGCTGCGGAAACGGCACTTCCGCGGCAATTTTCTGGGTAACTTCTTCCGGCAACCCTTCCATCATCGGCGTGCTGAACAAGCCCGGTGCAATCGCCATAACGCGGATGCCCATACGCGCAAATTCACGCGCAACCGGAAGGCTCATCGATGCAATTGCACCCTTGGAGGCGGCATAGGCGGCCTGACCGATCTGTCCGTCTTGCCAGGCAACGGAGGCCGTATTGATGATGATGCCGCGTTCGCCGTTTTCGGTTGGTTCCAACGTTGACATCAGGTTCGCAGCATGGCTCATCACATGGTAGGTGCCGAACAAATTGACATTGATGGTCTTTTGAAAAACGTCGAAAGACATTTTGCCTTCCCGACCAACCACTCTTGCAGCCAGCCCTATCCCGGCGCAGTTGACAGCGATCCTTGGAACATTTCCCAACCGATCTGTGGCTTCCCCAACGGCCTGAGCCACCGATGCTTCGTCGGAAACATCAACCTGAATCGCAACACCGTCGATCTGCGCAGCAACCTGTTGGCCACGATCAAGGTTGAAGTCCAGAATGGCCACCTTTGCACCAACAGCTGATAATCGACGCGCTGTAGCCTCACCCAGTCCGCTTGCACCACCGGTCACCAGCGCTCTCATGCCTTCCAATTTCATATTGTCTTCCTCAATAGGATATGGCAGATAATTGTTATAAGACATAACTAATATGCTGAAAAATGGAAGGAGTAAAGTTCTGCCTATGTCTGACGCATCGGGGTGATCCAGAAACCAAAATAACACGGTCGCAAAATTACTGTATCAGAGTTCAATCCTGGTCAGTTGCACTTACGGATGCAAATCAGATTAATTGACGACTACGGAAGTCGCCTTGAAAATAGAATGGCCCGCTGATTACTCTGAAAGCTGGGGCTCACATGTGGAGGATTACATGAATAGGACACTTAAACACGTGCTGCTTGGTGGCGCACTGGCCGTCTTGTCGACAATGGTCGCGCAGGCAAAGGAACACACATTTAAATTGCATCACCTTTTGTCGGCAAAGGCGCCGGCACACACGAAAATGCTGGTGCCCTGGGCCAAGCAGGTGGAAGAAAATTCAGGCGGAAAAATCAAAATCGAAATTTTCCCGTCCATGTCTCTTGGTGGCAAACCACCTGAGCTGATCCAACAGGCGCGCGACGGAGTTGTCGACATTGTCTGGACGGTAAATGGATATACACCGGGCCTGTTCCCGCGCACCGAGGTGTTCGAACTACCGGGCATCTACAAAAATGACACCGTGGCGACCAATCTCTCAATGTATGACATGTTTGAAAGCGACCTGCGTCAGGAATATAAGGGCGTCGAGGTGATGTGGCTGCACGTCCATGCGGGACAGGCCATCATGACCGTCGACAAGGAAGTTCGCAGCCCCGCAGATATGGCTGGCATGAAAATGCGCATTCCAACACGCACCGGAGCGTGGGTCATCGAGGCCCTTGGGGCATCACCACTGGCGACACCGGTTCCTGAAGTTCCAACGGCGCTTTCAAAGAAGACCATTGATGGCACATTGCTGCCGTGGGAGATTATTCCGCCGTTGAAGTTACAGAACCAGATCAACTACTTTATCGAAGGTCACGACAAGACACGACTTGGCACCACATCCTTTCAAGTCTCGATGAACAAAGCGCGTTGGGACGGTCTGCCAGATGATATCAAGAAGGCATTCCGCGATGCGTCTGGCCGTGACTGGTGGGGTAAGGTTGGTGAATACTGGCGTGCTGGTGATGACTTTGGCATTGGCCTGGCCACCAAAGCCGGAAAATCCCACATCACGCTCACCGAAGCTGAAACCAACGTCTTTCTCGACACGCTGGAACCGGTTGTTGATAAATGGGTCAACGAAGTGAAGGGCAAGGGAATTGATGGCGCGGCACTTGTTGCCAAAGCCCGTGAATTGACCGCCAAAAATGCAAAGTAGCTGTTCCATCTGATGCAGAACTTGCAAGATCAAACGCAAACGGGCCCTTCGGGGCTCGTTTTCACAATTGCCACCTGGTGGGCACTTGCCGGCGGTGTGGTATTACTTCTCGTCGTTTTGATGCATACTTGGTCAGTGATCGGCAACCAGTTCGGCATGCCGTTTCCCGGTGATTTTGAAATGACCGAAATAGGCATAGCCATCGCGGCATTCGCATTTCTGCCCTATTGTCAGATAACCGGCGCAAATGTCACTGCCGATATATTTACCTCAAATGCCTCTTCCAAAATGATTGCCGTGCTGTCTTTGATCGCATCCATCGTGGCACTTGGTTTTTCAATTCTTCTGCTGTGGCGGATGTATGCCGGAATGCTGGATCAAAAAAATTATGAATACGAAACGGCGGTGCTGCAGTTTCCCAATTGGATCGGATGGTTGCCGATTCTGATATCGCTGACCCTGTTGGCCATATGCAGCCTGACCACTCTCATTCAACATTCTCGACAGATTTGATTTAATCATGGACGCATTGGCTATTGGATTTGTCGGATTGGGCGTGCTGGTGTTTCTGATCGCGCTGCGCATGCCAATTGCCTATTCGATGATCCTTGTTGGGGGTATCGGGGTTACAATTCTCAATGGACCGGCGATTTTCTTTTCCCAGTTGAAAACGCTTGCTTATGGGCAATTTTCGATTTTTGACCTCAGCGTTGTGCCGATGTTTGTGCTGATGGGAAATGTGGCCACCAAAGCCGGTCTCAGCCGCGCCCTGTTCCGAGCTGCCTCGGTCTGGATGGGATGGATGCGGGGTGGAGTGGCAATTTCGGCGATCGCCGCCTGTGCTGGATTTGGCTCGGTTTGTGGTTCTTCACTGGCCACCGCCTCAACCATGGGTCAGGTGGCTCTGCCGGAACTGAAACGCTATCGCTATTCCGATTCTCTCGCCACTGGCACGCTGGCCGCAGGTGGTGTGTTGGGCATTCTCATCCCACCGTCGATTGTTCTGGTGATCTACGCGATCATCGTCGAAGCCAATATCGTGACGATGTTCATGGCTGCTTTCATACCGGGCATCATCGCCGTCATACTATTCATCTTAACAATTGCCATTTATGTGCGTCTGCGGCCCGGAACGGGTCCCGCCGGAGAGAGTGCCAGCCGCCAGGAACTGGTGTCTGCAACGCTGCAGGTTGTGCCGGTCCTCATTATTTTCGGCATCGTGATCGGTGGCATCTATCTGGGTTTCTTCAATCCAACTCCAGCAGCCGCAATTGGAGTAACTCTGGTCTGGATCTACGGCACCATTACCCGACAGGTCGGCCTGCTTGAAATGCGCGACGCGTTGCTGGAAACGGCCAAGACCACCGGCATGATTTACCTCATCTTGCTGGGCGCCGAGATGTTGAAGATCTTCATGTCACGCGGTGGTGTGCCTCAGGCCGTTGCTGAATGGATGTCTACATCCGGTCTGGCGCCCATGACGATTTTGATTGTCCTGCTGATCGCACTCATTTTTCTCGGCATGTTGATGGACAGCCTTTCGATGATCCTTCTGGCGATTCCATTCTTCTGGCCAGTACTGGTTGAGATCAATGGTGGCGACTATGTGGATGCGGTCAATGCCGGCTTTGGCATGACATCGGAAGATTTGAAGATTTGGTTCGGTATCCTGGCGCTGATTGTCGTAGAGCTCGGATTAATTACGCCACCAGTGGGTATGAATGTGTTTGTGATCTCGGCTATGGCGAAAGGGGTTCCCATGCGCGAAACCTTCATCGGCGTCATGCCCTTTTTCGCCGCAGAGATGGTCCGGGTCGGATTGCTTGTCGCGTTTCCCGTCCTGACTTTGTGGTTGCCTCGATACTTATCCGGATAGATGGCTGATAACTGACCAAACCCGGGTAAAACTGAATATTGTGAGAAACGGCATGAATCTGAACCCACCACAATTGGAACTTGTCTGCGACTATTCGGTTGACCTCGCCCCGGTCAGGGAGTTGGGCTCTGGTTTGGCTGGTAAACGCCGCATTGTTCCGATCGTTGGTGGCATTGTCGAGGGACCAAAAATCCAGGGAAGAATTCTCAACATTGGTGCGGACTGGCAAACGGTATTTGACAATGGAGTTGCCAAACTGGACACCCGATACGCCATCGAAACCACGGATGGGGCAATTATTGAAGTGATCAATTTCGGTTATCGCCACGGCCCCGACGAAGTGATTGCAAAGCTGGCGGCCGGGGAGGTCGTTCCGCCAGAGGCCCATTACATGCGAACAGCAGCGCGACTGGAAACCGGTGATCAGCGATATGACTGGGTCAATCGAATGATATTCGTCGGAACCGGTGCAAGGCTGAGATCCCAAGTGCGCATGTCGCTTTTCTGCGTAAAATAACTGGCAAAGGATTTGTGGCCGTTCCAGCGTATTTTCGGATTAAGTAATGGTGCCCTCCGCCGGAATCGAACCGGCACTCCCGAAGGAACTGGATTTTGAATCCAGCGCGTCTACCAATTCCGCCAGGAGGGCTCTCTTGAACTTGGGATAGACCATGTCTTGCGACCGGGCGGACTATACGCATCGGCTGTCGATTGGCAACGAAAATTTTTCAAAAAATGATTTGATGCCAGCACATTTCCGGCACGCAAAGTAGGTCATTCCACAAGTAGCAAAAAGCTGGCAGATCGATTGCTGCCTGAACGCAGGTCGGTGCCAGTTCCTGGTGCCGTTCACGATGGCAAATGCGGCAAACTTGGTCTAAGTAAAACGCGATATCTCCAACCCGGATAGTGCAATATGATTCGCGCGCTCTATGACTGGATGTTCCGCCTCGCCGGACACCGCAACGCAGACAAGGCGCTGGCCGGTATCTCATTTATTGAAAGTTCGTTCTTCCCCATTCCGCCCGACGTGATGCTCATCCCGATGGTGATGGCCAACCGCCAGAAGTGGTGGTACTTCGCCCTGATCTGCACAATTGCATCGGTTCTGGGTGCCGTTTTAGGGTATGCCATCGGCGCCCTGGCCTATGAATGGCTGGGGCAGCCGATTCTGGCTTTCTATGGCAAGGAAAAGGCATTCACCGATCTTGCCGCAACCTATAACAGCGAATGGGGCCTATTGGCGGTTTTTGCCGGCGCTGTCACCTTCCTGCCGTATAAACTGTTCACCATCTTTTCCGGCACGACCGGTCTCAATTTTGCCCTGTTTATTGGCATATCAATCCTTGGAAGGGGCCTGCGCTTTTTCCTGGTCGCCTTCCTGCTGTATAAGTTTGGCGCACCGATTCAAAGCTTCGTGGAACGCTGGCTCGGCCCTCTGTTTTTTCTAGGACTGGCGCTGCTGGTCGGCGGCTTTGTTGCCATTAAATATCTGTTGTGAGGACAATGAACACGATTTCAAACGCGCCCAAATGGCAACAATCTGGCAAAGTTCAGGTTCGGTCTGCTGCATTCGTGTTGATTGGCATGATCGTGGTTGTCGGCTCGGCCTTGGGGTTCGAGCATCTCGGCGGCTATGTACCCTGTGCCCTGTGTCTGGAGCAACGGGTGCCATATTATTGGGCTATCCCGCTACTCGCCATCGGGTTTTTGTCAGCGATCAATCATTGGTCGCCATTGCTGACCCGCGGCCTGTTAGTCGCCGCACTGATTTGCCTGCTCTATACGGCCTGGCTGGGCGCCTATCATTCGGGAGTGGAGTGGGGCTATTTTGAGGCTCCACAAAGCTGTGGTGCCGGGTTGAGCGCTACCACCAGTGACGCCGGCAGCCTGATGGACAGCCTGGCCACGTCAAAACCGCCAAGCTGTGATGAGGCTGCAGGGCGGTTTCTTGGCATCAGTTTTGCCGGCTGGAACTTTATCGCGGCGATGCTATTGGCAGCCGTGGCGTTGCGCGGTGCATTTGGAAAGGCGGACTAGGCCCCGCGCTTACGGCTCCAGAGGCGCATCCCAATAAAGATAATCCATCCAGCTGTCATGCAAATAGTTTGGCGGAAATTTTCGCCCCGCATTATGCAGGTCGTAGACAGTAGGTATCCATGGCTTGCGATTGAGAACCATACCCGCTTGTTCCGGCAATTTGCCCCCTTTGCGTAAATTGCAGGGTGAGCAGGCCGTGACTATATTTTCCCAGGTGGTGAGCCCCCCCTGTGAACGGGGAATGAGGTGATCGAAGGTCAAATCCGCTTCGCTGTCGCCACAATACTGGCATTCGAACTGATCACGCAAAAACAGGTTAAATCGCGTGAAGGCCGGGTGACGTTGTGGACGGATATATTGCTTGAGACAGACAACACTTGGCAGCTTCATCTGAAATGACGGGGAGGAAACTGCTGCGTCATATTCTGAAACGATATTGACCCGTTCCAGAAACACCGCCTTGATGGCGTCCTGCCAGGACCACAGCGACAGGGGATAATAAGAAAGCGGCCGGTAATCCGCATTCAGGACAAGGGCCGGATGCATCTCCGGATTGACGGCTATCGTCACCTATGGGTCCTCCTGGCTGGCGCATGAATCTGCGTCGCAACCCCAGTTTAGGATCACTACAACAGACTTGTGAACCCTGCAAAAGCCGTTCATCGGTCATCTGCCCCCAGAAATATTCAAATTAGATCGCAGATCGCCCCTTGATCCGGGCATAGTGGGCATAAAAAATACGCGCGGCGATGCTGCGCAAGGGAGCCCACCGGTTCGCGAGAATGCGGGTTTGTTTCGCATCCGGTCTGGAATTCAACTGACATATCTCGCCAACCACATGCTGCAAGGCGACGTCGCCGGCTGGAAAGATGTCCGTGTGGCCTGCGCAGAACAATAAAAACACTTCAGCCGACCATGGTCCAATACCCTTCAATGCTGTCATTTCTGCGATCGCTTCATCGACGGGAAGTTCACACAGGCCTTCCAAATTCAGACCATCTTCAACAATTGCCCTGGCCAGACCCAGCAAGGCCACTTGCTTTGCACGTGACTGGCCAGCTTCAATGAGCGGTCTCTCGCCCAGAATCAGCAAACGTTGTGCTGTAAACGGTGCAACTGCAATGCGGGTTCGCTCAAATATAGCTGCCGCGCTGGCCTTCGAAACTTGCTGCGCAGTAATAATTTCGGCCAGTCCTTCAAAGCCGGGGGATCGTGCCCGTAACGGTATTTCTGGCAACTGGACAACCATTTCGTGAAGTTGCGGAAACCTGTCCACAAACTCATCCACTCCTTGCTGGAGATTGTGCTGATTGCGAATACGCGCAATGTTGGGGATCTCATCTGACATAATTCTACCTAACCCCAATGCCGTCTTCTGCACCACCCGTATTCAGATTTGCGCCCAGTCCGAATGGCGCATTGCATCTCGGACACGCCTATTCGGCTTTGGTCAACCAGCAAATATGCGCAGCGATAGACGGCACCTGCCTGCTCAGGCTTGAAGATATAGATCAGACCCGTTGCACGCCTGAACTGGCACAACAAATGCTGGACGATCTGACATGGCTGGGCATTGATTGGCATGGTGAACCGCGGCGTCAATCTGAACATTTCGCCGATTATCGCCGCGCATTGCAGAAATTGCGGGCTGATGGTCTGATCTATCCAGCCTTCATGAGTCGTGGTGATATCCGTCGAATGTTGGCCCAGGAGGTCGACGCCAGCCCGGATGAGAATTGGCCCAGGGATCCTGACGGCTCACCGCACTATCCAGGTGATGAAAGAAACTGGTCGCTGGACCAGCAGCAGGCAATGTTGTCGAAAAATCAAAAACATTCCTGGCGTCTGAATATGGCAGCGGCGCTGCAGCTTGTGCCAGATCAACTGTACTGGCGGGAGTTTGAAGAAAGCGATCCGGCACAATCCAGGAATATCCCTGCCAAGCCGGAATTGTGGGGCGACGTTGTGTTGGCCAGATCTGACACGCCAACCAGCTACCACCTGGCGGTAACGGTCGATGACGCTTTGCAAGAAGTTACTCATGTGGTGCGCGGTCGCGACCTCTATCATGCCACCAGCGTCCATCGCCTGTTGCAGGTGCTGCTGGACTTGCCCGCCCCTCGGTACCACCACCATGATCTGGTCATCGGACCGGATGGACGTAAGCTCTCAAAATCGAACGGGGATGTCAGCTTGCGCGCATTGCGCCGAAACGGCGTAGATCCAGCAAACATTGCACAACATTTCACATTTGCAGCCTAGGACTGCCGGCTCCGCAATAATTTCGACGTGCGAAACCTGCAGGGCTCATTTGCAATATTGGCACTCGTAAATTGGCCATTTCGGGCCCAGATCGATTTTATCGGAACGGTACGCTGTTCCAAAAAAATCCAAACACCAATCCCAACCGGAACGGTTTTATTTCCGGTGGCTGCATAAGGAACAAGACAATGACCATTCTCAATTCAGTACAGTCCTGGAACCGTGCTCGCCGTACACGCAATGCTCTGAACGGCCTTTCGTCACAGCAGCTGGAAGATATCGGCGTATCCCGCAACGCCATCGACCATGTAGCCAAAAACGCCCACACTTTCTAATCTGTTTCTTAGTGAAACATGATGTCGGACCAAATGAGGGTCCGCCTTCCAGCTAGACGGCCTTGCAGACGCCCCAACTGCTCAATTTGCGGAGTGGAAGGGGCGTTTTGCATTTTCTGAACCCGCGAGATTAACTGCTTAGACCAGCTTCGTGGGCAATAGCTGCTTCAACGCCCTGTTCCAGAAACAACGACAGAATTTCGTAACTACCCAGCTACCCCAACCTGATGCTTTTATAGACGGCCCATCAGAC
>JAALLE010000092.1 GCA_011087605.1 Hyphomicrobiales bacterium | reverse complement strand
GTCTGATGGGCCGTCTATAAAAGCATCAGGTTGGGGTAGCTGGGTAGTTACGATTTAACATCAATTTGAACAACCAGCGGCAACTGCTGGTTTGCGGTTTAGTGGAGAAGAAAAATGAAGCGCTACATTATCCAGCGTGACCTGCCAAATGTAGGCAAGGCCAACGCAGAACAGCTCAGAGCCACGACCGATGCGTCAAACGCAGCACTGGATCAGCTGGCCCCAAAAGTGCAATGGGTTGAAAGTTATCTCATGGACGATCAGTCCTATTGTGTTTATCTGGCAGAAAATGAAGAAGTAATCAGAGAACACGGCAGGCTTTCCGGGATTCCTGTTGGCGAAATTGCCGAAGTGAAACGGATAATTAATCCGATCAAAGGCTGACCATCATATCGTCACCCGTCCCAATAACCTAACTAGGACACCGTCCGCACGACGATATCCCGCTCGGCAGGAATGGCCGTGATCAGATTGTACAACCAAGGACTGTGTTGATCGGCAAAATCGATGGCTTCGCGAATGGCATTTGCGTCTTCGCGGCTTTCAATTTGCACCTTCAAGCGAAGTGCCTGGTATCCGGGCGGGATCGCATCATCCATACCGATTGAACCTCGAGCATCGATATCGGATTGAACCTCAATTGATATCGATTCAAAGCTCAACTCGCGCCTTGCCAGATGCAAAGCATATCCTTGAGCAAGACAGGCCCCAAGCGCCCCTCGTCCAAACACACCCGGGTCCGGCCCTTCGCTACCACCACCCGATTGCTTTGGCTGGCCGCAGACCATTTTCCAGTCATCTTGAGAGATTTCACAACGGGTCCCCGAGGACAGCAAAACATTGGTCTGCCCGGTACTTTGCGCTGCTGCAGGTCGATTCTTGAATATTTCAATTTTGCGTTCTTGAACTTCTTTAATCGACATATCCCACTTTTCTCCATCAGTTCAAATCGTATGTTTAATTGAGTAATTGAGCATCCATCAACATCCGAACTCCGCGCCTGCCAATCAATGCCTGCACGTCGGTACACTGCAATTCCGGTCGCAATCGCAATGCCTCGTTGATTGCTTCGTTTGCCTCACTTGCATTTCCCTGATGGATTTCAATCAACGCCAGAACAACGCGCGCCATGTAGTTGCTTCCATCGCGTTGACACGCCAATCTGATTTCTCTTAGCGCGCTCGAATAATCTCTGAGCCGAAACAACGCATATGCCAGGCTGGTACCCCAAAACGAAAGCCGGTTGTCGTGCGGGCTTATCCGCATTCCGTGTTGGAGATATTCCACACCCTTGCGAGCTTTCCCACTACGAAGCATTGCGGCGCCCAGGGCTACCCAAGCCTGCGGGTTGCTCGGATCAGAATCTATTGCTCGTTGCAGAATATTGGCTCCGCGGTCGATCAGCCCAACATCGCTGAGCGCGCAGCCTGCAAAGCCAAGGACCGACGAATCGCTGTTATCCATCATGATCGCCTGCTCTGCCATATCGATTGCCAGCTCCCGGTCCTGCTGGCCATCTGGTGACAACCCGAACATGTGTCCCAGCGCCATGATCAGCGATAGATAGGCGTGTGCCAGTGCAAACTCTGGATCGAGTTTTATGGCCTTGTTCAGCAACTCATTTGCTTCGACAAAGGTTGCTTTGTGCCATCCCTTGGCGCTGAGCAGACCAGCCGCCTGATTGTAGTGTCCCCAGGCATCAACATTAGACTCGCCTCGCTTCTTGATGCGTTGCACTTCGGCCTTGGCAAGTTCGGGTTCCAGACGCGTCGCGATACCCAACGTAATTTCGTCCTGCATCTCGTCTATTTCATCGGATGGGCGGTCAAATTTGTTGGCCCACAAATGGTTGCCGGTTTCGGCTTCAATCAACTGGATGGTAACCCGAATGTTTTTGCCAACCGGGCGCAAGCTGCCTTCAACCACATAATTGACTCCGAGCTCGCGGCCGACCTGGCGAATATCAGGAGATGTCCCTTTATAGGCAAAGGTAGAATTTCGGGCGATGACGAGAAATCCCGGCAATCGGGCCAACATCGTGATAATGTCTTCGGTAAGCCCATCTGCAAGATAGGTAAGCTCTTCTTTTGCAGACATATTTTCCAACGGCAGCACCGCAAGCGAAGATTTGCCAATCTCTGGGACTTTTGGCTCTGGCACCGCAACATCTTTGTTTTTGCCCGGTTGCCAATGCCAAACCCTGACCGGGCGCGCGATGTTTTTCAGCTCTTTTTCACCACCGTCACTGAATTGATTGGGCAGTTTGTCCCGCACCGCCTGATATGCGCCGTCAGCAATACAGACGCCACCTGGATCGGCGACAGCTTCCAATCGGGCTGCCAGATTGACGCCATCACCATATATATCGGCGCCCTGGATGATAATATCTCCCATATTCACGCCCATTCGTAGCTGAATAATCTGGTCTTCTGGGGTGCCCTGCTCTCTTTCAGCCAGCATATTTTGCACTTCAATTGCGCATTTTACGGATTCAACCGCGCTTGGAAACTCAGCCAGCAATCCATCGCCCATTAACTTGACGATTCGCCCCTGACGTCTGGAAACAGCAGGTCGAATGACATCGCCAAACAGTTGTTTTAAACGTGCCAGCGTCTTTTCTTCATCCTGCCCCATAAGGCGGGAATATCCGACGACGTCGAGGGCAAGTATCGCGGCTAGTTTTCGTTGCAATGAGTTCCTCCCACAGAGCACCGGGACCGTAACCGGTCGGCCACTGCAAATCCAGTTCAATCAACCGAAAAGAGGCGATCATGGATGATCATGAATCCGACAAGCTAAGACCAATGGCGGGTTCAGCATACTACAACAATGTTTGACATGATTTTCGTCCGGCAATCATGCATTTCGGCGCAACGACCTTCGATAAAGCAGTGATACCAAAACAAAGCTGACAATCATCAGAAGAAACCATGCCCCCAGTTTGTTGGGAGACACATAAGTCCAGCCACCGTGCTGGCTGGGATACAGCCAAACATTTGCATAGGTGGCAACGTTTTCAGCAATCCACACGAAGAACGAAATCAGCGTAAAGCCAAGCAACAAAGGCATGCGACGCTCAACAAGGACGGTGAAGCAGACCTGAGTCCGCCAGAATATCACCATGGCGTAAACAACCAGCAGATATCGCATATCCCAGAAGAAATGATGGGTAAAAAAGTTCACGTAAATCAGCAATGCCAGAAGATAAGTATGAACAAGCCGCGGGTAGTTTTCAAAGCGCAAGTGCTGCAATTTCCAGGCTCGGGCAATATAGGAACCGACAGCCGAATACATAAACCCGGCAAAGAGCGGCACGCTCCAAATTGCAATTGCTGCCTGCTCGGGATAGTTCCAAGAACCAATCAGTTCCGAAGTTTTGTAGATTTCCATAATTGTTGCAACGACGTGAAATCCGAAAATCACCAGCATTTCACGGCGGCTTTCCAACCGGAAGGCGAACAGCAGGATCTGCGTTACCACCGCAAAGACAAAGATGTAGTCGTAGCGATGGAAATACGGCAGCTCGACTATGGTGGTCAGCAACATGAAGGCGAGCAACAAGCCTCCGAACAATGAAGCCTTGGCCTGGTTGATACCAAATACGATCAATTCCAGAAGCCACATGCGCCAGCGCCCGGTGACTATGCGGCGACCTGCCCGCAAATTGGCTTTTGTTGCCATCTTCCAACTCTCCCGATCGCTCAAGTTGTGGCAGAGTGTGTGGAGGAAGCGGCGAAATTGCGCCTCGATTGTGGTGGTTGCAGGGTAATTGTTTGACTACCTGGCGGTGACTTGTGGCAAGTTTACCAGATGCCATGGTCGACCTGTTGAACAGGCCGAAGATTAAGTAATAACTTGATTCAGTATTGGAGGTGGCAAACTCAACCAACTCTGATTTGGTCAAAGTTCCCGGCTAAATTTTTGCGTCGCTTTCGAGCGTGTTGGCGCTTTGAAATATACCACCATCAATCGGCAACACTGCAGAGTCCAAATCCGTGGCCATGCCGTGTTTGAATATCTTCAATTGGTCAGGTCCCACTCGATAAATTGTAAATAGCAGTTCCCCTCTGTCGTACCGTCCGTCCATTTTGGTTAGCAGCACCATGGAAGCTACTCGGTATCTTAAAGTCATCGCCAGCACCCCCAAACAAAAGGCCATAGGAGCAACCAGCCAAACGAATTTCATCCAATCTGAAAGCGACTGATAGGTGTCGAACAGGTCCTGCCAGAAATAATATGGTTCCATGTTTCAAGTTTCTCACCAATTTGCATGATATGTATTATAATACATAGATATATTTTCTGCAAACCGGCTCCTTCGGTTTATGGATATCAAGAAAAGATTTGGGGCAACAGTAAAGCAAGTCCGAATTCGCGTCGGAATTTCTCAGGAGGAACTCGCGTTGCGCATCGAGGCAGATCAGGCCTATGTCAGCCGACTGGAAGCGGGTAACATGAATGTTACGTTGGAAACGATCGAACAGATCGCTGACGCTTTGGAAGTTAAAGTCAGATCCTTGTTATGAGTTCACTTAAATCCACGACCGCCAATCCAAGTACCAAACATTTCCGGACAAAAGCACATATCAGTGCCGCTGATCACTCGCCACCACTGTGACCACCGGCCGCTGCTCACCACTCGTCACCACTTATTTCGCCGCCTCGCCGCTCGTCGTTAGGCTGCCACTGGTTTTTCCACGCTGATTGACGCATCGGATGCAATCGTCACCTTCAGCCCGTCCAAATCCTCACTCATGATCAACTGGCAGGATAGCCGTGAATTTTCCGCAACATCGAAAGCGTCATCAAGGCGGTCTTCTTCATCGTCGCGCATTTCTGGCAATTTATCGAGCCAGGATTTGTCCACGTGAACATGACAGGTGGCGCAGGCGCAGGCTCCACCACACTCCGCTTTGATGCCAATACCGGATTCGCTTGACCAGTCGCGGATGACTTCCATCACCCGAAATCCTTCAAGAGCCTGCAATTCCGCGCTGGTTCCGCGCGGGTCGGTGACGTGAATTTTCATGATAATTTCCTAAAGTGCGCGGCGCGCCCAGTTTTTCCCGGCTATCCGTTCCGCGGAGTCGCCAACGGCAGGTTGATAAAAAAGATCAAGGCCGGAATCTTTGTCCTCGATCAAAGAGTCGATGGTTGGCTGATGGCTCACCTGAAACGCATCGAATCCGCTGCGCCGCATGTGGGAAACCTGATCAATGCGAATGTCTCCCGTGGCCCGGATCTGACCCTCAAATTGATATCGGTCGCGCAGCAAACGAGCCTTTGAAAAGGCCCGACCGTCGGCAAAAGAAGGAAAATCCAATGCCACCAGGACGATGTGATCCAGGTGATCGGCAATCGCCTCGATCTGATCACCCGCCTCAAGGTAGACCCCGAGACGTCCCGCATTGCGGGTGACGAGCGCATGGGATTGAGCCTCAAACACTGCAAGCGAGACAATCACGTCTTCGCCTTCCGGCACCGGTTGCTCCCCGTCAACACTGACCCACCGGTCTTCATGAACCGCACCATCAACAAACAAGGTAGACATTTATGCTGCCTCCTTCGCCGGGTAAAGAGCATCTTTGAAGGGCTGTGGCCCAAGCCGTCGATAGGCATCAAGAAATGTTTCATCGTCCGACAGACGTCGGCTCAGATAGGTGTCAACAATGGTTTCCACTGCATTAGTTATCTCATCCGCAGCAAACCCGCGTCCGATGATCTCACCGACCGCAGCCTGTTCATCGCCGGAACCGCCCAAGGTCACCTGATAAAGTTCCTCACCCCGCCGATCTACGCCAAGAATACCGATATGTCCCACATGGTGATGGCCACAGGCATTGATACATCCGGAAATCTTGAGCTTCAATTCTCCAATGTCGTTTTGCCTGTCGAGATCGGCAAAGCGCTGGGACAGTTCCTGTGCAACCGGGATCGAGCGCGCTGTAGCCAATGCGCAATAGTCGAGCCCCGGACAAGCAATGATATCTGTGATCAGACCTGCATTGGGTGAGGCCATGCCGGCCTCCAGCAAAGCGTCGTAAACAGCCTTCAGATCGCTAAGCCGCACATGGGGCAAAATAACATTTTGCTCGTGGCTTACACGAAGCTCATCGTGGGAATAGCGTTCACCCAAATCCGCCAGGACATCCATTTGAGCGGACGTCGCATCACCCGGCGCTTCACCAGTACCCTTTAACGCTACCGTGACGATACCATAGCCGGATTGCGAGTGTTCGGAAACATTTTGCCCGACCCAGCGGGCAAAGCTTCGATTGTCGAGTTTTGCGTGTTCAATGGAATCGCTGCGCTCAGGAATTTGATCAAATTGCGGTGGTGCGAAGTATTCAGTTATCGCCGCGACATCTTCATCCGGCAGTTTCAACACACCATCGCGGATGCGTTCAAACTCCACCTCGACATCCTCTTTCAACTCTTCCAGTCCGGTTTCATGAACGAGGATCTTGATGCGCGCCTTATACTTGTTGTCGCGGCGGCCATACAGATTATAGACCCGCAAAATTGCTTCGCAGTAGGACAACATATCCTCTTCGGGCAACCAATCGCGGATAAGTTTACCGATCATCGGTGTACGCCCGAGACCGCCACCAACGAAGACCCGCAAACCCAGTTCGCCCTGATCATTCTTTCGCACTTCCAGCCCAATATCATGGAACTGCATTGCGGCCCGGTCGCTGGGAGAACCAATCACCGCAATTTTGAACTTGCGCGGCAGAAACAGGAACTCAGGGTGAATTGTCGACCATTGACGCAGGATTTCCGCATACGGACGTGGGTCCGCGACCTCATCGGCAGAGGCGCCCGCAAAATGATCTGCGGTGACGTTGCGAATGCAATTGCCGGATGTCTGGATCGCATGCATTTCTACGGATGCGAGGTCTTCAAGAATATCAGGAATATCGGCAAGTTTGGGCCAGTTGAACTGAATGTTCTGACGCGTGGTGAAATGTCCGTAGTCCCGGTCATATTTGCGCGCGATATGCGCCAACATCCGCATTTGGGACGAATTTAACGTGCCGTATGGCACCGCAACGCGCAGCATATAGGCATGCAATTGCAGATAAACGCCGTTATGCAACCGCAACGGTTTGAAGTTATCTTCAGACAATTCACCAGATACGCGGCGCGCCACCTGATCCCGAAACTGGGCCACCCGCGCAGCGACAAACTCGCGGTCAAATTCATCATAGCGATACATTGAAAATATCCTCAACCCCAGCGGGTTTTTATGTGTTTATGCAGCGGCGGCGGCGATCTCAACCGCAGCGGATTGCTCTGCCTGCTTGCCAAGGTCCAGGCGCATGGTCGGTCCGGTGGCACGAATACGTTCACGGAATTTCAGTGGCGTTACTTGCCCGGATTCGAACGCCACCTCTATTTCGTAGGGTTCAACCACCAGGTTTTCCTGATCGGCCCTTGCTGCAGCTTCGAAGGCAATCTTCCGCTCGTCTTCAGTGGAAAATACGTTGGCTGAAGCAACGGACTTGACCCAGGCACCATTTCTTCCGAGCCAGACGGCCTCACCATCGAGCAGATTGTTTGCGGTGAATGCGATTGGGGTTTTCAAAGTGGTCATGCTGCCAGTCCTTGTTTTTCGACTTGATGGTTTTCCGCCTCGAGCGGTTCGCAGATATCGAGCCGAATAGCGGCAACGGCTTCACCAATAATGATGAGAGCCGCTGCCTGGGAGGATTTTTCATCTCGCAGGCTTTTCAGATCGTTCAGTGTACCAACCAGACGGCGGGCATCGGCGCGACCAACGTTTTCCAGAACAGCAACCGGCGTATCGGAAGACAGGCCAGCCTGTTGCAGACGTTGAGCAGTCCTACGCGCCACGGTACGTCCCATATAGACGGATATTGTCGCCCCACTCAGCGCCAGATGGGCCCAGTCCGGCAAGTGTTTGCCGTTCAGATCATGGCCAGTCGTGAACACGACCGATGAAGCCGTGCCGCGCAAAGTCAATGGAATTTCAGCTTCTGCGGCGCCCGCCAGCGCCGAGGTGACACCAGGAACGATTTCATAGGAAATGCCATGAGCCCGCAGGTTGGCAATTTCTTCCCCAGCCCGCCCAAATATCATCGGATCGCCAGACTTCAGGCGCACCACCTTGAGGCCCAGCCGTGCTTTTTCCACCAGCAGCGAGTTGATTTGGTCCTGCGATTTTGAATGGCAGCCCTTGCGCTTGCCCACGGAAATAATTTCCGCGTCTCGACGAGTCATGCGAACGATTTCCAATGGCACCAGGGCGTCATGCAATACAACATCAGCATTTTGCAGCACCCGGTGCGCCCGTATAGTCAACAGGTCTTCCGCACCGGGCCCAGCTCCAATCAAAGACACATGCCCGGGGTGAGCAGCATCTTCCCCCAACAGATGGCGGGCTGATCCGCAAGCTGCTGTCAAATCACCCTGAAGTGCTGCTCTTGCAGGCGCACCATCAAAAAACCGCTCCCAGAAAATACGCCGGCCGCGGCCGTCCAAACCGCTCTGCGCGACCGCGCCGCGAAACGAATCTGCAAATCTGGCGAGTGTTCCGGTTCTTGGGTGCAGTATTTTTTCAATCGCCGCTTTGATGCGACGGGCGAAAACAGGTGCCGTGCCATTTGTCGAAACCGCAACCACGACAGGGGCCCTGTTGACGATTGCCGGTGTGATGAAATCGCATAAATGAGGACGGTCAACCGCATTCACCGGAACACCAGCCATGCGAGCCGCCTCGACGACCAATCGGTCTGCCTGCTCGTTTTCTTGAGCGGTAAAAATCAGCGCCGCATCGGCAAAATCTTCAAATTCAAATGTGCGGGCATGATGCTCTGCCGACACTGTTTTCAGTGTCTGACGCATCGCCGTCGAGACAGACGAAGCGATAACCTCCAAACGAGCATTCGTTTCACCCAACAACCGCAATTTGGCCGCCGCTTCATCTCCACCGCCGACTATTACAACGCGCTTTCCGGCTACATTGAAGAATGCTGGAAACACATCCAGCCCGGACGGCAACGTTGGCTCGACCGGCTGTTTGGAATAATCAAGATGTGGCGTTGCGGACATAACAGACCCTTGCTGGTTCTGCCTCAACATAGGTAACCAGAGCCGCAGCGATGAGGAATCGGATTTCAAAGTTCAATGAGGATGGGAATTTTGTTTCTCACATTGCGCTCATATGAAGAATGCCGACCGTCTCGACTGTGACCGTGATGTTGGATCAATAATTTCTCTTTCGGTTAACCCAATCGAGCGCTAAAACCCTACTCTCCTGTTTGATTTTGTTCGCAATGAATTGATTTCGTGTCCAAGCTTCACACCAATCCTCTGACCTTCATCATTTTGACAGTGGTCATCGACATGCTGGGGGTCGGACTAGCCTGGCCAATTCTTCCGCAATTGGTAAAGCAATTGTCAGGTGAAAACTTTGCCCAGTCAGCGTTGATTTACGGATTTCTAATGTCCGGATTTGCGCTGGTTCAATTTCTGGTCAGCCCGTTTGTTGGCATGTTGTCCGACCGCTTTGGACGACGGCCCATATTGTTGATCTCTTTGGCTGGCCTGACGGTCGACTATATTATTCTGGCACTCGCACCCAATTTGGCTTGGCTGGTTATTGGACGAATCGTCGCTGGCATATTCAGCGCCACCGTTTCGACAGCTAATGCCTATATCGCTGATATTACACCCAAAAAGGAACGCGCAGCTGCTTTTGGCCTGCTTGGTGCGGCCTTTGGGGTTGGTTTTGTCATGGGTCCATTGATCGGTGGGGTCCTGGGTGAGATAGACCTGCAATATCCGTTCTGGCTGGCGGCAGCCTTGGCCTTCATCAATATGGTATTTGGGTATTTCATCCTGCCGGAATCCCTTCCAGCAGAAAAACGCACGGGCATCAATCTGCGCCGCAGCAACCCGTTTTCAGCCCTGCAATATATAAGCCGCTACCGATCTTTGACAGTTTTGCTACTGGCCTTGTTCTTTACCGGGATTGCGCAACAGGGATTGCAGGGGATTTGGGTATTATGGACCGAAGTCCAGTTCGATTGGGGGGTTTCGCAAGCCGGTTATTCGCTTGCCTGGGTCGGGGTCTCAATGGCCTTCGTACAGGGCTATCTGGTTCGCATCGTCGTACCCCGGTTTGGAGAGCAACGAGTGCTGGTGGGCGGCTACATAATATCAATGATTGCTTTTGCAGTTCTGCCCTTCGTGTCGGTTGGATGGTTGGTTTACCCGAGTATCCTGTTTCATATAATTGGATGGGGTTGCGCCGGACCCGCCCTCTCATCATTGGTGTCGCAAAATGTCCCGGACAATGAACAAGGATTGCTGCAGGGCACAATCAGCAGCGTCAACACAATCACCATGATTGTGGGTCCACTAATTGCAACGGGAATATTTGCCAAATCCGTTGGTGACGCAGCCTGGTTCCCCCTGCCCGGTACCTATTACTTCTTCGGGTGTGGTTTCTTGTTCCTGGCTCTTGTGATCGTTGTCAACGCCATGCGCAGGGATGAGGTTTAATCAACAACCACGGTGATCCCGATTTTTTGGATTGAAAAGTGTTGATCTCGCAGTCGTGTTGATCGCTCAACCTCATTGACCACGATTGACGTGATTCGTTTTCGCCGGCGGAGTTAATTCTTTTGGTCGAGATGATTCTGTACCAAACACAACATCTAGCGCTTCATCTGCCCGTTTTTATCAATATGCAGTGATTTTTGCAAAACGGAATCAGCAACCCGTCATTCGGCGCCGCGGTCAACATATTTTTTTTTATTTATTTTTCGATGAAACCCACCACCTGGAATTCTCAACCCAGGCCGTTCAAAAAGGCTTGTTTTTCCTTTCTTTTACCTTGCCGTCGGTGCTTCGAGATTGTTCAAGAGCGGTATATAATATGTGTGGAACTTCAATTTTGAGATTACAACGCATATTGACCCACTCGAGCGGTTTGCTAGGTTTATCTGGTCAGCCAAGCACGGCGGAGTGATCGGTTTAAGTTAGCTCCACGACTTCAGATTTCGGCAAGTGTAGTGACGCCGCCAGTAATGTTTCCAGTGAAATATTGAGGGCGGCGGTTGGGTTTCTGTGTGCCGGATCAAAGTCACCGACCAAGATGACATAATGGTGGCAAACACGCATTAATCTTTTCTTAACCACAATATATTGTGGTGTTTGTCATTACGATGCGCTATATATCGTAGCAGGCTATCGGAATGAAAAGCGGTCGACGGCCTGACATTCATACCAGATAGCTGAATTTGAGTACGAAAAAGCCGAACTGGCTGGAAGCTCAGATATTCGATTTAGCGTTCGATTGAAGTGTTGCGGCACGGACTTATCGGCCCTTTGCGGAAACCTTCGCAACGGTCTGATGTTCCGACCGCAAACTGAAAGATATAGTTTGGAGCAACCCGGAATCTCGGTTCCGATACGTTCCGCAAAGGAAATACCGGACCATAAATTGGTTCGACCAAGGGGAAATACGGGACCTGGCAAAGCGACCAGGATCCTAAAGAATTAGGAATTCCAAAAAGATGCGCATTAAACGCCACTATACAACAGCCGGCCAATCGCCTTTCGCCAATGTACCCATGCGCACGGCGACCAGCGAAATCAAGAACCCGGACGGCTCGGTAGTGTTCAAACTTGAAGACATTCTGGTGCCCGAACAGTTTAGTCAGGTGGCTAGCGATATTATTGCGCAGAAATATTTCCGAAAGGCTGGCGTCCCGGCGGCTCTGAAAAAAGTAGAAGAGAATTCCGTTCCCTCCTTTCTTTGGCGCTCGGTCGAAGACAAAGAGGCTCTGAAAAAACTACCCAAAAAAGACAGATATGGCCCGGAAATGAAAGCCGAGCAGGTGTTTAGCCGACTGGCGGGCACCTGGACCTATTGGGGGTGGAAGGGCGGATATTTCGACAGCGAAGAAGATGCACACGCCTATTACGACGAACTCTGCTTCATGCTGGCCACTCAGAAAGTTGCACCCAATTCTCCCCAATGGTTCAACACAGGACTACATTGGGCCTATGGCATCGACGGGCCAGCGCAGGGCCACCATTATGTCGACTATCAGACCGGCAAACTGACTAAGTCGAAGTCTTCCTACGAACATCCCCAACCACACGCCTGCTTCATTCAGTCGGTGGGTGACGACCTGGTCAATGACGGCGGCATTATGGACCTGTGGGTCCGCGAAGCCCGCCTGTTCAAATATGGCTCTGGCACCGGGTCAAATTTTTCTCACATTCGTGGCGAAAACGAACCCCTGTCCGGCGGAGGCAAATCTTCCGGTCTGATGTCGTTCTTGAAGATTGGTGACCGGGCTGCCGGCGCCATCAAATCCGGTGGCACAACCCGCCGTGCCGCCAAGATGGTGGTGGTCGATATCGATCATCCGGATATCGAGGAATATATCGACTGGAAGGTGAAGGAAGAGCAAAAAGTTGCAGCCATCGTCACCGGCTCCAAAATCGTCTCCCGCCACATGACCGCGATCATGAAGGCCTGCATCAACTGTGACGGCCCCGGCGACACCTGCTTTGATCCCAACATGAACCCGGCGCTGAAACGCGAAATTCGCGCGGCCAAGAAAAACGCGGTGCCTGAAAATTACATCTTCCGCGTAATACAGCTGGCCAAACAGGGCTACACGGACATTCAATTCCCCGTCTACAACACCGATTGGGATTCCGATGCCTATCTGACCGTATCGGGGCAGAATTCTAATAACTCCGTCTCCTTGAAAGACGATTTTCTGCAGGCCGTCGAAAACGATGAGGACTGGGATCTGATTGCCCGCAAGGATGGCAGTGTCACCAAATCAGTCCGTGCCCGCGACCTGTGGGGCAAGATCGGCAATGCTGCCTGGCAATCAGCCGATCCGGGTCTGCACTACAACACCACCATGAACGACTGGCACACCTGCCCTGCCGGTGGCCCGATTCGCGGATCGAACCCCTGTTCGGAATATATGTTCCTCGACGACACGGCCTGTAACCTCGCCTCGCTGAACCTTCTCCAGTTCCGCAGCGATGACAAAACCTTCGACGTGGAAGCCTATGAACACGCCTGCCGACTGTGGATGATGGTGCTGGAAATCTCCGTAATGATGGCACAGTTCCCATCAAAAGAGATCGCCCGGCTGTCCTATGACTACCGCACCACCGGCCTCGGCTTTGCCAATATTGGCGGCCTGCTGATGACCGCCGGCATTCCCTATGACAGCGACGAAGGCCGCGCCGTCTGTGGTGCCATTACCGCCATCATGACCGGCATCTGCTATGAAACCTCCGCCCAGATGGCAAAAGAGCTGGGCCCCTTCCCCGGCCACGAGGCCAACAAGGACGCCATGGCCCGGGTCATGCGCAACCACCGCAACGCCGCCTACGGCAATGCCGGAGGCTATGAAGCACTCGCCGTCAATCCGGTGCCGCTCGATCATGCAGCTCTGGAAGACAAGCCCCTGTGGGCCGGTCTGTCCGACCACGCCAGAGCCGCCTGGGATCGCGCCGTCGAACTCGGCAACGCCCATGGCTACCGCAACGCCCAGGCCACCGTTGTCGCTCCGACCGGCACAATCGGCCTGGTCATGGATTGCGATACAACCGGCATCGAACCCGACTTCGCGCTGGTCAAATTCAAGAAACTCGCCGGTGGCGGTTATTTCAAGATCATCAACCGTGCCGTCCCCGAAGCGCTGGAAAAGCTCAGCTACGACGAACCCACGATCAAGCAGACGATCACCTATGCGGTGGGCCACGGCACGCTGAAAGACTCCAACGCCATCTCCCACGGCGCGCTGGAAGAAAAAGGCTTCTCCACAGACCAGATCGAGACCATCGAATCCGGCCTCGGCCAGGCCTTCGACATCAAGTTCGCCTTCAACAAGTTCACCCTTGGCGAAGACTTCTGCCGCGATGTCCTTGGATTTTCCGATGACCAGCTGAACGACTTCAATTTCGACATGCTGGCGGCACTCGGCTTTGCCAAGGACGAAATCCAGGCCGCCAATATCTATTGCTGCGGTGCAATGACGTTGGAAGGCGCTCCCGGTCTTAAAGAAGAGCACCTGGCCGTCTTCGACTGCGCCACCCCCTGTGGCCGCATCGGCACCCGCTCGCTATCCACCGAAAGCCATATCCGCATGATGGCCGCGGCCCAGCCGTTCATCTCCGGTGCGATTTCCAAAACCATCAACATGCCCAATGACGCGGCCGTCGAAGATTGCACCGCCGCCTACATGTTGTCCTGGAAGCTTGGCCTGAAAGCCAATGCGCTCTACCGCGATGGCTCCAAACTCTCCCAGCCGCTGAATGCAGCCCTGGTGGAGGACGACACCGACGAAGACGACGAGGCACTCGACAATCTCATCGATGCCCCGGCCACGGCCCGCGCCGCGATGACCTCTGAAAAGATCGTCGAGAAAATCGTCGAGCGCGTGGTTGAAGTGCGCAAGCGCGAAAAACTCCCCAACCGCCGCAAAGGCTATACCCAAAAGGCGGTTGTCGGCGGCCACAAGGTCTATCTGCGCACCGGCGAAATGGACGACGGAACGCTCGGCGAAATCTTCATCGACATGCACAAGGAAGGTGCCGCCTTCCGCGCCATGATGAACAATTTCGCCATCGCCATTTCGCTCGGCCTGCAATATGGCGTGCCGCTGGACGAATATGTCGAAGCCTTCACCTTCACCAAGTTCGAACCCGCCGGCATTGTCATGGGCAATGACGCGATCAAGAACGCAACCTCCATCCTCGACTATGTCTTCCGCGAACTGGCCGTCTCCTATCTCGACCGCCACGATCTCGCCCATGTCGATACATCAGACTTTGGCTCCACAGCGCTCGGCAAGGGCGTCAAGGAAGGCAGCGCCGAAGTCGTCTCTCGCGGCCTGATGCGCGGCTCCAAACTGCAAGTCGTCGATAAATCCTCCATCGGCAACGACCCCGCAGGCTCCCTCGGCGGCGGCGGCGAGAGCGACGGCGGCGGCACAGCAGGCAAAGGAGGCAGCGCCACCGCTGGCGGTGGCGGCGGCGGTGGCGGCGGCGCCGCAACTTCCTCTGTCAGCAGCCCCAAGGTCACAGCCATCGCCTCCTCCGCAACCACAGCAGCGGCAACCTCCGCCGCCGCCGCCGCGGTATCGGTGGCGGATCAGCAACAGGCGGCATTGGCCTTCGCAGCGTCGGAAGACGAAGCCACCGCCTTCAAGCGCGATTACGAAGAAAACACCCGCTCGACCATCGAGCAGGGCGAAGTCGCAGCCGCCCAAACGCCATCCAAAGGTCAACGCCGGGCAATGGCCAAAATGCAAGGCTATGAAGGCGAACCCTGCCCTGAGTGTCAAAACTTCACGCTGGTCCGGAATGGCACGTGCATGAAGTGTGATAGCTGTGGGTCGACGACCGGCTGCAGCTGATACCCAGTCCGGCCACATAGATAAATTCAAAACGCCAGCCGCGAGGCTGGCGTTTTTGTTTAGTCGTCGCCGTCTGGCAGAAGTCCCATATCCTTTTTCAGTTCGTACATGAATTCATCTCGAAAAAGATGCCAGCAAATGGCAATGCAAAAGGGCATGCGAATGCTCATATAGCGCGCGGCCTCCGATCTTGGATGCACCGTCGGTTTGCACATTTCCCGCGGCGGGCCACAACAGGCCCCGGCGCGTCTGCACACCGATTGAGGACAGAGCCTGTGCAAATGGGCCATATCAGAAAGCGGAATGTAAACACTCTGCCTGACCTGCTCATCCATCTCTGCAATCCGTTTTTGATAATCAGTCGTCAAGGCGGGTTCCTTATTGGTTGAGGGGGAAGAGTGGCGGGTTTGAGTTTGTTTGGGGTGGATTACGGTGAGCTCGGGATTTGGCGGAACCTTTGTTGGGGGCATTGTGTGGGATTGGGTTCTGGGTACGAGTTTGGGTTTATTTTG